>JAUQOX010000235.1 GCA_030550695.1 Gemmatimonadota bacterium
AGGCCCAGGACGATGAACCCTCGATGCCGGTAGTCTTCGTAGACCCGCTGGAACCCAGGCATCTCCAGCACGCAAGGGGGACACCAGGTGGCCCACAGGTTCACCAGAACGACCTTCCCCTTCAGATCCTCCAGGGTCAGGTCCTGGCCGTTGAGGAGGCGGATGCGCCCGCTCCGGACCTCCGTCCGTTCGGCTCCCCATCCGAAGGCGGCGGCCACCTGGGGCCCGAAGCGGTAGGCCAGGGCGGCCAGCGCTGCCACCAGAAGCAGGAGATCGAAGCGGGCCCTCAAAAAGCGCCACAGGCCACGGGCGAGGTGCGAGCCGGAATCTCGACTGGATGCCATGAATAGACTATATGCAATATGAGATGATTCGGCAAGGTCCGCCGGCGGTCGGGGCACGCCGGGGGCAGGGTCTACGGGACCGGGCGCCGAGAGGGGAAAAAGTCCTGGTGGAACCCCCGTCTGGCTCGGGGGTGATGCTAGGGCCTTCCGCCTCCCGGGGTTCGGCCCGACTCGGGCCGACAGGGTGGAGGACAAGGGTCGCACAAGCCAAGGTCCGGCCGGCCACGCCTTGGTCAGGGACGCCCCCCGGAGGGCCGTGCCGTGGGTCCGACGAGGGTCGGTGGTGCCCCGGGCTTTTGGTGCTGTGGTTCGTTTTTCTATCCTCTGCAAGGAAGCCATGAACAGCGTTTTCCGGCAGGGACGGGATCGCCCCGGTCCCCCTCCCCCGTTTCCCCCCGGCCCCGTCCAGGGCCGGGGCAACCCAGGCAACCCCTTCCCCGCCACCCCCGGGGCAACTCCGCCGCCGGGAACGGCGTGGGTCGGTGGCGTCCTGCTGGCCCTGATCCTGGGCCTTCCCATGCCCGGCGGGGGCCAGACGGCGGTCGTCACCGGGCGGGTGGTGGATGCGGAAACCCGGGCCCCCTTGTCCGGAGCTCTGGTCCGCGTCCTCCCTCAAGGGCTCGAGGTCCTGAGCGACGACCAAGGACGGTTCCGCATCGAGGGGGTGATCCCGGGACTGGTGGCTGTGCAGGCCTCATTCTTGGGCTACGCCCCGGCCCGGGAAACCGACGTCATGGCCCGCACCAGCCGGCCCACCTTCGTGGAGCTTGCCCTGGTCCCCGCCCCCCTCGAGGTGGAAGGACTCACCGTCCAGGCCGACCTGTTCCGGCCTCGGGAAGACGCCCCCACCTCCACCCAGCGCCTCACGGAAGTGGAAATCCGGAGGACGCCAGGAGCCATCGGCGATATCTCCCGGACTCTCCTTTCCCTTCCCGGGGTGTTGAGCGGAGTGGACAACCGCAACGATCTCCTGGTCCGGGGGGGCGGCCCCTCGGAGAACGCCTACTACCTGGACGGGATCCGGATTCCCCAGATCAATCACTTCGCCACCCAGGGCACCGCCGGGGGAGCCTTGGCTCTGGTGAACGCCGATTTCATCCAGGATGTGACCTTCTTCACCGGCGGTTTCCCTGCGCGCTTCGGGGATGCCTTGTCCAGTGTGCTCCTCATCGAAACACGGCCGGGAAACTCCGACCAGACCGCCGGGGACCTGACCTTGGGAGCGAGCGAAGCCGGCCTGACCCTGGACGGCCCCTTGGGCCGCAAGGGGGATTGGCTCTTCAGCCTGCGGCGCTCCTACCTCCAGTTCCTCTTCCAGGCCTTGAACCTGCCCATCCGCCCCGACTACTGGGATGCGCAGCTCAGCGCCAACTTCGAGCCCACCCCGGGGGACCGTTTCACCCTGACGGCCATCGGGGCCATCGACGAGTTCGGCATCGTCCCCCCGGACCCGGAGGACGACTACGCCTACAGGGAGGTCTTCCGGAGCGTGCTCCGGAACGATCAGCGGGCGTTCACCCTGGGGGGAAGCTGGCGTCGGCTGACGGGGAGGGGGAGCGTTTGGCGGGCGCGCCTGAGCTATTCCCGGACGGATTACCGCTTTCGGGACGATGACGAGAACAGCGGCCTGGAGCTTCTCCGCAACCGAAGCGTCGAAACCGATCTGCGCTTGGAAGGAGAGGGAGAGGCCAGCGTAGCTCCCGGCTCGCGGCTTGCGGCGGGTTTCGAGATGGTGCGCTCGGGCATCGAAGCTCGCGTCTACCAGCGGGCTTTGCCTGGGGGCGCCCTCCCTCGGGACATCCGTTATGCCTCGGAAGTGGCCTTCTGGAAGCCGGCCCTCTGGGGCCAGGTCCTTCTCCATCGGGGGCCGGTGCACGCCACCCTGGGATTGAGGTGGGAGGGGGTCTCCATCCTGGACGAGCCGTGGTCCCTGAGCCCCCGCTTGGCCCTCCGGTACAGCGCCGGGCAAGGCGTGGATCTCACCTTTGCCGGAGGGTGGTTCCATCAGGCCCCCAGTCGTTTGGCCCTTTCGGTGAAGGAGGACGGCCGGCGGGTGAATGCTGCCCTACCCCAGCTCCGCAACCGCCAGGTGGTGGCCGGGGCTGACTGGCGGGTGAACCCCGGCCTGAGGGTGCGACTGGAGGGGTTCTTCAAGGACTACGACCGTATGCCGGTCCTGGCGTCCGATCCCCGGATCAACTTGGCCAACCTGGGGGACGATTACGGCTTCGTAGGGGCCGAGCCTCTGTTGCCCCTGGGGAGGGGCCGGGCCAAGGGTGCGGAGCTGTTCGCCCAGCAGAAGCTCACCTCGTCGCTGTATTTCCTGGGGGCGTACACCCTGTCCTGGTCGGAATTTTCCGGCGCGGACGGCGTGCTTCGTCCCTCCGCTTGGGACCGGCGCCATGCCCTGGATCTCACGGCGGGGTACCGGGTGGGGGAGGCCTGGGAGATCGGCACCAAGCTCAGGGCCCTCTCCGGGGTGGCGGTGACGCCCTGGGATCTGGAAGCCTCTGCCCGGACCTATCCCCTGAGCGGAAGGGGGGTAAAAGACTGGGGCCGGGTGGGCGCGTTGCGCTCCCCGGCCTATGTCCGTTGGGACGTGAGGGTCGAGCGGATGTGGTTTTTCCGGCGCTGGAATGCCGTGGTGTACCTGGACCTCCAGAACGTGTTGAATCGCCCCAACGTGGTGGGGTGGCGGTACACCGAGGACCCCGCTTATCCCGACCGCCTGCGTCCCATCCAGAGCGTGGCTTTCCTGCCCACCTTCGGGTTCAGCGTGGAGTTCTGAGGGCCGACGTGGAAGCCTCCCGGATGGCCTTGAACTCGGTTCCCTCGTTCCAGGCGGGCCAGTCGCTGGAGTAGGCCAACGCCACCCCCAGCCGGAACCAGACCTTCAGGTCCTGGAGGGCGCCCCCCAGGTCCCAATCCTCCGAATACTCGTCGGAAGGCTGGTGATACCGTTCCGCCGTCCAACGGTCGGACTGGGCTTTTCCCCACTCTTCTCCCTTCTCCACGTGGTCGTGACCTGCGCTGCCGTAGTGGGAAGGGATGCCGATCTTGGCCAGGGGAAAATGGTCGGAACGGTAGAAGAAGCCCTTTTCAGGCTCGGGGTCGGGTTTTACGACCCGCCCCAAGGACTCGTTGAAGCGGACGACGTAGTTGTCCAGGGTGGAGTTGCCGTACCCGATGACCACGTAGTCCCGCGTGGGCCCGAAGATGGCCAACCCGTCCAGGTTGATGGCGGCCACGGTGAGGGCGGGTGGGTAGACGGGAGCCTCGGCATAGTAGGCCGAGCCCAAAAGACCCTGCTCTTCCGCGGTGGTGGCCAAGAACACGACCGTCCGCTCGGGGCCGGGCTGGAGCGCCTTGAACGCCTCGGCGATCTCCAGCATGGCCGCCACGCCGCTGGCGTTGTCCCGGGCCCCGTTGAAGATCTGGTCTCCCGGGAGGGAGGGGTTCATGCCGAAATGGTCCCAGTGGGCCATGTACAGCACGACCTCCTCAGGACGCCGGGTGCCGGGGATCTTGGCCAGAAAGTTCCGGGAGGTGGATCGGTCCAGGGTGTTGCGGAAGGAAAGGGAGGCCTCAAGTCCCAAGGGCACAGCCTGGAACTCCCGGGTGGACGCCTTGGCCTTGAGTTCGTCGAAGCTTAGGCCGGCCTGGGCGAAGATGGCCTGGGCGGTCTCCAGGGTGATCCAGCCTTCCACCAGGGCCCTCCCCATGTTGTTGTCGGGAGCCACCAGGTGGAACTGGGGGCCCGTCCAACTGTTCTGGACCGTGGCCCAGCCGTAGGCCGCGGGTTCCGTTTCGTGGATGACGAACACCCCGGCGGCTCCTTGGCGCGCCGCTTCCTCGAACTTGTAGGTCCAGCGGCCGTAGTAGGTCATGGTGTTGCCCTTGAACAAGGCGGGATCCTTGGTGGCGAACCCGGGATCGTTCACCAGGACCAGGATGGTCTTTCCCCGGACGTCCACCCCCTCGAAGTCGTTCCAGTCGTACTCGGGGGCTACGGCCCCGTAACCTACGAACACCAGCTCGGAACCCTGGAGATCGATCCGGTCCACCACCCGCCGGGTCCCGGCCACGAAATCTGTCCGGTAGGCAAACTTCCGATCCCCACCCCGGCCCGAGACGGTGAGGGTCATCTGGGGGTCGGCCGTGATGGAGACCAAGGGCACCTCCTGGAACCAGCTTCCGTCGGGCCCCCCGGGCTCCAGACCCAGGGCGGAGAACTGCTCCACCAGGTAGGCCATGGTCTTCTCCTC
>JAUQOX010000236.1 GCA_030550695.1 Gemmatimonadota bacterium
ATGGTGGAGGCCATGGACGCCGGTCCCATCCTGCTCCAGGTGAAGGAGCCCATCGGGCCCGAGGATACGGCCAGCGAGCTGGCGGAACGCCTGGCCGAGGTGGGGGCGGAAGCCCTGGTGGAGGCCTTGGTGCTCCTGGAAGAAGGGCTGGCGAGGGAAGTGGAACAGGATCACTCCCGGGCCACCTTTGCCCCCAAGCTGGACCGGGAGGCGGCCCGGGTGGACTGGTCCCGCCCGGCCCGGGAGCTGGGCCGGCATCTGCGGGGTATGGACGAGGAGCCGGGGGCCTGGTCCACCCTGGGAGGCGAGCCGTATAAGCTGTTCCGGCCGGAGGTGGAAGAAGCGGCGGAAACCGGAGGGGAGCCCGGCAAGATCCTCACCGCCGACCCGAGGGAAGGCCTGCGGGTCGCCTGCGGGACCGGGGTCCTCAAGATCCGTGAGATCCAGCCCCCGGGGGGGAGGCGGATGCCCGTGGAAGCCTGGCTGAGGGGGCACCGAGTGCCGGCCGAGGCCCGCTTCCGTTGACCCCCGGACGCGCCGTGAACCGGGCCCTCCGGATCCCCCGCCTCCATGTGGTCACGGACGACGGCGTCCTGGCCCGGCGGGACTTCCTGGAGCAGGCGAGGCGAGTTCTGGAAGCGGGGGGTGAGGGACTGGCCCTGCACCTCCGGGGGCCGGGTACCGCGGGCGGCGCGCTCTACCGTCTGGCCGAATCCCTGGCCTCACCGGCTCGGCAGGCGGGGAGTCTCCTCCTGGTAAACGACCGGGTGGATGTCGTCCTGGCCCTGGGATTGCCCGGCGTGCATCTCGGTCAGCGGTCCCTCCCCCCGGCCGCCGCCCGGCGGCTCTTGGGGGGGGCGGTGGTGGTGGGGGTCTCCGTCCACGGAGAGGAGGAAGCCCGGGATGTGCCCCAGGAGGTTGTGGATTTCCTCCTGGTGGGCGCCGTCTTCGCCACCCCCTCCCACCCCGGTCAGGAGGGGGCTGGCCTTGGCCTGCTGGGCCGGGTGGCTGCCGTGTCCGGGCTCCCCCTGGTGGCCATCGGGGGGATCACGCCGGCCCGTGTCCGGGAGGTCGTGGGGGCGGGGGCTCATGGGGTGGCGGTCAAGGGGGGGGTATGGGACCAGGGGGACCCCGCCGCTTCCGTTGGGGTTTATGCCAGGGAACTCCAAGGGGACCAGGGATCTCCCGGGACAGGGGAGTGAAGGGAGTTCGGTCCTGGGGCCCCGGAGGCCGGAAGGAAGAACCCTGAGGAGACGAAGGTCGGCACTGGGGAGAGGTGGAAGCATGGACGCCTCGACGGACATCACGGTTCGGGTCAACGGAAGGGAGCGCCGGATTCCTCGAGGGCTCAACGTCGAGGGTCTCCTCCGGAGCCTGGGGCTCCACCCGGCCCTGGTGGTGGTGGAGCGGAATCGGGAGATCGTGCCCCGGGGGGAGTATGCCGCCACCCCGGTGGAAGAAGGAGACGTGCTGGAACTGGTGCATTTCGTGGGAGGGGGATGAGGGCGGGGCGCCGGGCCGGAGGGAAGGGTTCCGGTCGGGTACGCCGGGGGGGGCGCCCTCCGGAAATCCCGGCAAGAGGGGAAGTCGAAGGCGAGGATGATCTATGGTTCCATATGAGTTCCAGGATACCCCCCTGGTGATCGCCGGACGGGAGTTCAAGAGTCGGCTCATCCTGGGGACGGGGAAATACCGGGACAACGCCACCATGGTGGCGGCCCTCCGGGCGTCAGGGACCGAAATGGTCACGGTGGCCGTGCGTCGGGTGGATTTGGACCGCACCAAGGAGGAAGGGATCCTCTACCACCTGGACCCCAAGGAGTTCTTTCTCCTGCCCAACACGGCCGGTTGCTATACGGCGGAGGAGGCCGTGCGGTATGCACGGCTGGCCCGGGCGGCGGGCTTCACGGAATGGATCAAGCTGGAGGTGATCGGCGATTCCACCACGCTGCTGCCCGATACCCAGGCCACCCTGGAGGCGGCCAAGATCCTGGTGGCGGAAGGCTTCAAGGTCATGGCCTACACCAACGAGGACCTGGTCATGGCCCTGCGCCTGGAGGATGCCGGGTGCGTGGCCGTGATGCCCCTGGCCAGCCCCATCGGAAGCGGGCTGGGGTTGGTGAACCCCTACTACGTGCGGGAGATCAAGCGGCGCCTTTCCGTTCCCGTCATCGTGGATGCGGGGGTGGGTACCGCTTCGGATGCCTGCATCACCATGGAGCAGGGGGTGGACGCCATCCTCATGAACACCGCCGTGGCCGAGGCCCGGGATCCCGTGGCCATGGGTCGAGCCATGAAGCTGGCGGTGGAGGCGGGCCGGCTGGCCTACCTGGCGGGCAGGATGCCCAAGCGGGAGATCGCCGTGCCGTCTTCCCCCACCACCGGCATGCTGGACCGGTGAGCCCCGTGGCCTGGCCGGGCCGGGAGCCGTGGTCCGGGTAACCCGGGAACGGCAAGTCGCCCTCTCCGTTCTCAGGCAGGTCTCCCGGGGACGGCGGCTGGACCGGGCCCTGGAAACTGCAAAAGGGCTGGAGGGGAAAGGGCGGCATTGGGTCCAGGAGGTCACCTACGGTGTGGCCCGCCTCCGGGGACGCCTGGACCACCTGTTGGGCCTCCATCTGGTCAAGGGCTTGGAGAGCCTCCCCCCGCCCCTGGTGGATGTCCTTCGCCTGGGGGCCTACCAGCTCCTCTACATGGCGGGGGTGCCGGAGTATGCGGCCCTTTCCCAGACGGTGGAACAGGCCCGGGAGGTGGGGGGGGAGGGGATGGCCCGTCTGGCCAACGCGGTGCTGAGGAGCCTGGCTCGGGAAGGAGGGGGTCCGGAACGCTTCCCGCCGTGGGACGCCGACCCCTTGCACCACCTGGCTACCTGGGGTTCCCACCCCCCTTGGCTCCTGGCCCGTTGGGCCGCCCGATGGACCTGGGAAGAGGTGCGGGGTCTGGTGGAGTGGAACAACACCCCCCCTCCCCTCTACCTCCGCCCCCTGGACCTGGAGCCGGAGACCGCCGCCCTTCGGCTGACCGAAGCGGGCTGGCCCGCCCGCCCCGTGGGGGGCGGGGTGCCGTGCGTGCTCCTGGAGGGGGGGCTCGAACCCAGGGGCCCCCTGGGGGTTGTGAGGGGTATCATCCAGGATCCGGGCGCGGCCCTGGTGGCGGTCTACGCAGATCCTCCCTCCGGCGTCTGGGTGGCGGACCTCTGCGCTGCCCCGGGGGGGAAAGCCCTGACCCTGGCGGCGGAAGGGCGCAAAGTGTTGGCTGCGGACCTCTCCCGGCCTCGCCTGGGGCTGGTTCGGGAGAACCTGGCGCGGGTAGGGGGGGCCGTCTGGCTGGTCCAGGCCGATGCCCGCCGCCCCCCGTTGGCCGAGGCCCCCTTCGTGTTCCTGGATGTACCCTGTTCCGGCACGGGCACCTTCCGGCGCCATCCCGACGCCCGGTGGCGGATCACCCCTCGCCTTCTGGACCACCTTGCGGAGGTCCAGAGGACGATGCTTCTTGAGGCGAGCCGCCTGGTGCCCCCGGGTGGGCACCTGGTCTATGCTACCTGTTCCCTGGAGCCCGAGGAAAACGAGGATCAGGTGAAGATGTTCCTGCAGGATCGGCCGGAGTTCTCCCTGGCTCCCACCGGGGCCGTGCCAGGGGTGTTCCTGGACCCGGAGGGGTGTCTCACCGTCCTCCCCCAGAGGGCCGGATTCGACGGGGCCTTTGCGGCCCGGATGGTGCGCCGGGGCGGGGGGGGAGGGGGCCGGTGCTAGGATCTTCCCTCCGCCGTCGGCGGGGAGGGGGCGGAGGGCACCCCCCTCGAAGGACCGGCTCCCGGAAGAGCAGCAAGGGGCCGGGGAGGGGGGGAAGCCTTGGAGTCTGGGTCCGGAGGGGGGCGATCGGGCTGGGGTTGGGGGCGGCGGGGTTCGGCGGAGGGTACCTTTTGGCGACCCAAGTCCTGTTTCCAGCTCCCCGCCCTCCCGGCGACACGGCGGTGGTGCCCGTGCTGTGGGGCCAGACCCTGGAGGGTGCCGGGGCTTCCCTGGGGGTCCTGGGGTTGGTGGTGGGGCGGGTGGATTCCATCCAGCACCCCGCGGTGGAACGGGGGAGGGTGGTGGGACAGAGCCCCCTGCCGGGGCAGCTGGCCCTCCGGGGGGATTCCGTCCACCTGGTGGTGAGCAGCGGCCCCCGAAGGCGGCCGATCCCCGATGTGACCCGCCTCACCGCGGACCGGGCGGTGAAGGTGCTGGAGGGAGCGGGTTTCCGCGTCCGGGTGGACTCGGTGGAGTCGGACCTCCCCCGGGGGCGGGTCTTGGCCACCCTTCCCCCTCCCGGCGGTCAAGCTTCCCTCCCCCAGGAGGTTCGCTTGACGGTGAGTCTCGGCCCTCCCCTGGTGGAGGTGCCCCTCCTTCTGGGTCTTCCCCAGGAAGAAGCGGTGGCCATTTTGGAAGAGCTGGGGCTGGTCGTGGGAGGTGTGGAAACCCGTTTTCGCTTCGGGCGGGATCAGGGCCTGGTGGTGGAGCAGGACCCCCAGGCCTCGACCCTCGTACCCAAGGGATTTGCCGTCCGCCTCGTGGTGGGGCGGCGGGTTCCCTGGCCCC
>JAUQOX010000237.1 GCA_030550695.1 Gemmatimonadota bacterium
GGGCGGCTTCGTCCGCATGGCCAGGGACTACGGCGACATGGAACTGATCGGCTTGCGTTCTCCCCTGGGGGTCTATGGTGGCTCGTCCCGAAGCTGGAACACCCGGGAAACCTTCGAGCACTTCCTCAACCTCATGTTGGAGGACCTCAGGGCAAGCTTGCCGGTGGACGGTGTCTTTCTGGCCCTCCACGGTGCCATGGCGGTGAGGGGGGTTCCTCGGCCGGAGGCCGAGATCGCCCGGCGTTTCCGGGAGGTGGTGGGTCCCGATGTCCCGATCGCCGCTACCTTTGACCTCCATGGGAACGAAGATGCCGAGTTCCTGCGCTGGGCGAACTTCGCCATGGTCACCAAGCATTATCCCCATTACGACGCGTACCTCCAGGGGCAGCGGGCCGCCATAGCCCTCCACCGGACCATGAAGGGCGAATACCGGCCGGCCACGGCCACCCGCCGGCCGGGGATCATCACCCCCACGGTGTTCCAGTGGACGGGTGCCCCGCCGGCCATGGACATCATGGCTAGGGCAGAGCGGTGGGAAGCTCGCTACCCCGAGGTCTATGTGAGCGTATTCTTCGGATTTCCGTGGTCGGACGTACCGGACGTGGGAGCCACCATCCACGTCATGACGAACGGAGATCAGGCCTTGGCCGACCGGATCGCTGACGACATGAACGAATACCTGTGGCGGGTCCGGGAGTCCTTCGCCCACCGGGCACTCCCTCAGCCTGACGAGGCGGCCCGAATGGTTCGGGCGGCGGTGGCCAAGGGGGAAGTTCCTGTGGTGGTGGGAGACCATTCCGACCGGCCGGGGGACGCCACCCATATCATGAGGGCCTTCGAGGCGGCCGGGATCGGTCGGGTCCTGTATGCCACCCTCACCTCCCCGGCGACCCTGGATTCCCTGGCTGCCAGGGGTGCGGAGGTCGGTCAGGCCTTCGAGATGGCCGTGGGGGGCTTTACGCCCTCGGGAGGAAGACCCTTCCCCCTTCGAGGAACCCTGACCTTTTTCGGTCCGGCCATGGGGTACGACCGGGTGGCGGTGGTGGAGTTCGGCAAGGGCAACGCCGTCATCCTGACCCCGACCTACGAGCAGGTAACGGTGCCGGAGCAATTGGCGTTTGCACCCTTCGAACTGAGCCGTTTCGACGTCATCGTGCTGAAATCCCGGGTGCACTTCCGTCGGGGTTTCGACGAGACCGGCTTTGCGAAGACCGTTGTGCTGGTGGAAGCCCCGGAGCCCTTCGTGGGCACTACTTTCCTGAACGCCCTCCCTTACGAGAACGTGGACTTGAAGACCCTCTACCCTTACGGGATCCCTCCCGAGAGGCGGGCCGGTGGCGGTACGGAACGCTAAGCCATGGCCGGTAGGACAACGCCCCCCGGCGGAGGCACCCACGGGTCCAAGGTGCGCCCGAAATCGTCGAAGCTGTACCCGAAAAGCTGGATGTCCAGAGCGTAATGACGGGCGACCAGTTCGGCGGTGACGTCGTTGTAATAAGGGCGGTAGTCCCGACTCCGGTCCGGGGAACGACGCTCGTGGGGGAGCTTCAGGGCGGGTAAACCTCCTCGCCGGCAGGCCTCGGCGAAGTCCTCGTGGAGGCGCTCGTAGCGCCCCACGAAGTCCACCAGGATGCGGCCGGCATGGTCCAGGATGTAATAACTCTGGATTTGGGAGGACGCCTCGAAGAAGTACTGGAACGGCCGCTCTTCGTCGAATTTGAAGCGGAGGAATTCCTCGAAGCTCCGGAATTGGTCGGTGGGGGCTTCGGGAACCCTTCGAAGGTGGTGCCAGGAACTGACTTGGAGGTCCCAGGGGTTCCGCACGAAGGTGAACTTGAAGAGTTGACTCCAGAACGGCTCTCCGATGCACTCGTAGGCGGCGATGGCCTTGGCGTGCCGGGGGAACTTGGCACCGGTCCGGTATTTCAGGAGGCGGGTCAGGCCGTTGACCAGGTGGATGGGAACGGCGTAAGGATCCGTCCAATGGAGACGGGAGAGGGCCTTCCGGATGCTGGTCCCGCCGGTCTTGGCAATGTGGACGAAAAGGATGCGGTGACGAGGCGATAGGAACATGGTGTCTGCGGGCGGTTGGATCTGGGTCGGCTTAAGGTACGTGGGGGCGAGCGGAATCTTACAGCACCCCCCGCGAGCCACGGTGGGCGCTCGGGTGGAACGGGGAGGGGCCGGGTTTGGCCGGTCCTGAACCCTTCCCCCCCAAGGCCGAGGGGGGGGCAGCCGGGGGGGGGGACGGGGTCCGGGGCGGGTCTCTGAGCCGTGAAGCTCCATCGGGAGGAACCTATGGAAATACCCCTGAGAGACGGCCTCCACCTGCATGTGCAGGTGCAGGGGTCGGGAGAGCCGCTCCTGCTCCTGCACGGGTTTACCGGCTCCATCGAAGCCTGGGGCCAGGAACTGTTGGGGGGGCTTTCCCGGCATAGGCAAGTGATTGCGGTGGATCTTCTGGGGCATGGAGGGAGCTCCGACTGCTCGGATCCGGCTCGCTTCACCTTCGAAGAGATGCTCCAAGACATCCTGGACGTCTTGGATGCTTTGGGGCTGGCTTCCGTTAGCTGGCTGGGCTACTCCATGGGCGGGCGTTTGGCCCTGGGGGGTGCGGTACGGCAGCCGGACAGGGTATCCTCCCTGATCCTGGAGAGCGCCTCCCCCGGACTGGCCAGTGAGAACGAGCGGCGGGCAAGGCGGCGGGCCGACGAAGCCCTGGCAGAGGGAATCCTCCGGGGGGGCATGGAAGCTTTCGTGGATCACTGGATGGGACTGCCCCTGTTTGCGACGCAGGGGAAACTCCCCCCAAAAGTCAGAGAGGAACAACGGGCCCGGCGCCTGAAGAATCGCCCCGAATCCTTGGCCGCCTGTCTGCGGGGGATGGGAACCGGGGCCCAGCCGTCGTTCTGGGACGACTTGCCCAAGATCCGCATCCCCACCCTTCTGATGGCGGGCGAGGAGGATGGAAAGTTCAGCAGGATCGCCCGGGAGATGGCCCGCGTCATGCCCCGGGCCCGCCTGCACCTCATCCCGCGGGCTGGTCACACCATCCACCTGGAGAATCCCCTGGCGTGGCTGGCTGCGGTAACCACCTTCGACCCTGCCAGCTTCTGAGGACGCTGGAGCGGGGCTTCCACGACCCGCCGGCGGTCCTAGGGCCGCCTGGATTCCGGCGGTGCCCGAAGACAGGGCTACTTCTGCCGCTTGGGGAAGAGCCATCCGTACTGGATGGCCGACACCTCGCTCACGGTCACGAAGGCGTCAGGATCCAGCCGGTGCACGGCCGCCATAGCCGTGCGGATGTCTCGACGCTTCACCACCGAATGGACCACCTCGAGGTGGCCGTTCATCCCTTGCCCCGTGAAGGTGGTGGCTCCTAAACCCATTTCACGCAGCAACTTGACCACTTGGCTACCGTGGGTGGGAGAGAACACCTGGACGGAAGCCATTCCCAGGGCCAGGCGGCTCTCCAGCAACATCCCCACCCAGTTCCCGGCGGCGAAGCCCCCGGCGTATCCCAGGATGTGCCAGGGGCTGTCCAGGTGCCGGATGGCGGTCCCCGCGGCGAAGATCCAGATGAGGACCTCCACCAGGCCCACCAGCGGGGCCAGGAGCCGGTGATTCCTCATGATCATGAGCATGCGCACGGTGGCCAGGGACACGTCGCAGATGCGCATGAAGAAGATGAGAATGGGGCCCAGCGGCCCGAGGAGGAGCGCTTCCATAGGTTGTTGCCACCTTTTGGGCTTCGCCGGGGGAGAAAGAGAAAGCCGGGGCCTGTCCCGAACAGGCGTCGATCGCCTGAGGTGCGAACGACGGTGTGGATCCCCCTGCGGGGGATAAAGGTAAAAAGCTCGATCCCGGCGGGGCAGGTGGACCAGGGCCCCAAGGGGAGAGAGCTCACGGCCGGGACCCAGGACCGGGGGCATGCAAGGGATGTGGGCGGAGAGCCGAATACTATGCAGAAGAAGGAAGCGGGCGATGGAACGAGAGGCTTTCGTGGACAAGTTGCGGGAAGGAGGTGTCGTACCGCTTTCCAAGCAGGAATGGGAGGGGATAGCCAAGGACTTTCCCACGGTGGCCAGCTTCGACACGCAGCTTGCCGGCGAGCTGCTGTTGGTGCGGGTAGGCGACGAGATTGCAGCGGTGGAAGCACCATCCTCGGAGGCCCGAGTGGCCAGACTCCTCGGTGATCTCGATACCGCCATGGCTTTCGTGAAGCGTCGGCTTGCGGAGTACGAGCGCATGTGGGACGGGTGTGGAGTTAAGGTGGACTACTACGAGAAGACGTCGGATAGTGCGGATACTCGGTGAAGGGGCGGGACGGCTTCCGAAGTCCTGAGTCCGGCATCCGTAGGGTCCAGAGAGCGGTTACCGGCAGCGCAGCGCGAGCTTCTGCTTGCAACCATAACGATTTGCTGGTATTCTTGTGCGGGGGCGAGGGGCGGGTAAACAGGGTGTCTTGGAGCTTCAGCAGGAAGGGAACCATGGCGAAGAATCCCAAGCCCACGGCGGCGACGGTCGTCAAGTGGCGCCAAATGGCCGAGGCGGGCCATACTTACGCCGCCATTC
>JAUQOX010000238.1 GCA_030550695.1 Gemmatimonadota bacterium
CATCGATCCCACCCTCTTCCAAGTTCGTCTGGCCGTGGCGGCGCGGACGGCCCGGACCCGCCGGGAACGGATGCAGGCCCTCAGGGAACTGGAACGCCGGACCCGGGAATCGTCTTTGCTGTTCCGCATTTCGGAGATCACCCTGAGGTCGGGCGACTTCCGCGAGCTCCTGGAGGCCGTCCTGGACGAGATCCAGCGGGTGACAGGAGTCCAGGTCCTCATGGTGGAGGAGTTCCAAAGCGGCACAGCCCATCTCAGGCCCCTGGTGTTCCGGGGCCTGGACCCCCCTCCGCCGCCGTCCTTCCCCTTGGGGGAAAGCCCGGCGAGCCAAGCGGTGGAAACGGGGAAGATGGTCTTGAAGAGGAACTTCCCCGGCTCCCGGTGGCTAGGCCCCCATCCCCCCCACTTGAGGGGGTTGGAGTGGCTCCTTTTTGTTCCCCTGATCTCGGAAGGCGTAACCCTCGGCGTGATGACCCTCGGAGGGCGTGAAGGCACCCCCCCCCCCGCCGACCTTCCCTCTTGGGGGGAAGGTGTGGGGCAGGCTCTGGCTTCCTTCCTGGCCCGGAGGGAGGCGGAAGAAGCCCTCAGACAAGGCCAGGAAGAAGCCTTGGCCCTCGCGTTCGAGCTGGAGAAGGCCAACCGGGAGCTGGAGGCTTTCGCCTACTCCGTTTCCCACGACCTCCAAGCGCCGCTCAAGACCATCCAGGGGTTTGCCCATTCCCTCCAACGGGATTTCGCAGACCGGCTCCCTGTGGAGGCCCAGGACTACGTCCGAAGGATCCTCGAAGGGGGCCGGAAAATGGAACTCCTGATCCGCGATCTGTTGGCCTACAGCCGCGTCAGTTCCGGGGAGGTGGCCCTGGTGGAGGTGGGAGTCCGGCAGGTGGTGAAGGAAGCCATCGAACAGGTTGCGGGACACCTCGTCGAATCGGAGGCCGCCGTGGAGGTTCTGGGGGGCGACGAGACGGTGTTGGCCCAGCCCACCCTCCTGGGCCAGGCCCTGGCCAACCTCCTCTCCAACGCCGCCAAATTCACCAGGCCAGGGGTGCCGCCCCGCATTCGGGTGAGCTGGGAGAGAAGGGGTCCCTACCTCCACCTGGAGGTGGAGGACAACGGCACCGGGATCCCCAAGGAGCAACAGGAGCGCATCTTCCGCATGTTCGAGCGCCTCCCCTCCAGCCGATCCCGGCCGGGGACGGGAGTAGGCCTGGCCCTGGTCCGCCGCGCCGTGGAGCGGATGGGAGGCCGGGTGGGGGTGGAATCGGAACCGGGCAAAGGCAGTCGCTTCTGGCTGGAGCTGGCTGTGCCGGTCCCGCCCGAAGCGGACCAGCGCCTGAGGAGGAAGCGGTAGCACGTCCCGGCGGGATTTTCAGGCCCCAGGGATCCGAAGGATTCCAGGTCCAGGGGCCGGGTCCACGTTCTCCGACGAGGAAAGATGACATCCGACGATCGCGTGGAAATCATTGCCCATCGGGGCTACAGCGCTGTGGCCCCCGAGAACACCTTGGCCGCTCTCGAAGCCGCCCTCCGAGCGGGGGCCGACGGGATCGAGTTCGACGTCCAGCCCGCGGCGTGTGGTACGCCGGTCCTTTTCCACGACGTCCTCCTGGGGCGAACCACCAACGGCGTGGGTCCCTTGCGGCGCCGGCCCTTGGCCCAGTTGAAGGCCCTCGACGCCGGATCATGGTTCGGAGCGCCCTTTGCAGGGGAGCGGATTCCCACACTCCAGGAGGCCCTCACCGTGCTGCGCGGACGCGGGGTAAGGGTCTACCAGGACATCAAAGGGTACCGGGAGCTGGAGGATCTGGATCGGATTGTGGATCTGACCAGGAGTACCGGCCTGGATTCAGCAACCGTTTTCGTTTCGTCGGACTGGGTCGTCATGAACCGCCTGCTTCAGGTGGCTCCCGAGATTCCCCGAGCCTACCTGGCCGACACCCGGGATCGGCTTGGACAAGCCTTGGACCGAGCCATCGTGGACGAGAACTCCCTCCTGAGCCTCGAGGTGGGCCTCGCCCTCACCCGCCCGGAAAAGGTCCTCGAAGCCCAGCGCGTGGGGGTGGAGGTGATGGTCTGGACGGTGGACGATCCGGACCAGGCTGGCCGGGTCGTGGGTTTGGGGGTACGTCGGCTGGTGACGAACCGGGTGGAGTCCCTGCTCCGGTGGCGAGGGGCGGCCCCGGAGCCCCGGAGATCGGACCCCTAGACCTTGAGGAAGATCCCTTTGCGGTAGAGCAGCCACATGGCCCCCAGCCAGAGGAGCACGTAGGCCAAGGCGAAGGCCAGGGATCCGTTCAAAGGTCCGGCCCACGAGGCAAAGAGGTGGGTATAGAGCCAACCTTTGAGGGTCGGCCCCTCTGGGCCCAGGCGAATCCATCCCAGGATCTTGGCCACCAGGGTCGAGGCCACGAACACCGCAATGGCGTTCATCCCGTACACCACGAAAGGACCCGCCCACCCCCGCCACCCCCTCACCTCCATCAACCCGTAAAAGACCGCCAAGAGCACAGCCGCCGCCCCCCCGGTGAACACCGCATAGGAACTGGTCCAGAGGGGCTTGTTGATGGGGAACACGGTGCCCCAGACCCAACCCAGGGCCACCCCCAGCGCCCCCGCCCCGGCAAGGCCCAGGGCCCTCGGCAGCGCCGGCGGGCCCTTGCGAAGCCACTCTCCGGCGAAGATCCCCATGAGGGTGCTTCCCACGGCGGGAAGGGTGCTGAGGAGCCCCTCAGGGTCCCAATCCTTCCTCCAGAGGTGGCCGTCCAGGAGGAGCCGGTCCAGGTAGGCACCCAGATTCCCCGCCGGGGATAGGTCCCCGGCACCGTAGCCCGGCACGGGAACCTGGGTGAGCAGCAGCCAGTAGCCCAGGAGGAGCGCCGTAAGCAGCACCCCCCGGCCCCGCCGGCCGAGGAAGAGATAGGCCGTACCCGCCAGGAGGTAGACGAGGCCTATCCGCTGCAACACCCCCATGATCCGCAGGGTGGCGAAATCGAAGCGGGGAAACGCCGCCAAGAACAGGCCGAGGCCGAACAGGATCGCGGAACGCCGTGCCACATGGCCCCACAGACGGCCCCGGCTGTCTCCCCTCTCCTTCCGCCTGGCAAAGGAAAAAGGAAGGGCTACCCCCATGATGAACAGGAAGAAGGGGAAAACGAGATCCGTAGGGGTCCAGCCGTGCCATTCCGCATGCCGCAGGGGTCCGTAGACGTGGCTCCAGCTCCCGGGATTGTTCACCAGGATCATCCCCGCGATGGTCAGGCCCCGGAAAGCATCCAAAGAGGCCAGGCGACCAGCCGGTCCGGTCCGCTCCTTTCCGGACATCCTACCCTCTCTTCCTCGCACGGACGGTCTGCAAGACCCTGCCCTTTCTGCAGGGGATTCACGCCACCTTCACCTCGACCTCCGATCCTCCCTCAGCAACTGCTCCGCACGTTCCCAATCCCGACGGGTGTTCACGTTCAGGAAGGTGTCCCGAAGTCTTTCCGGGTTTTCCGAGGGAGAAACCCAGGCGACCTCCAGCTGCGCCACTACCTCGGCCATGGCCCTGGGACCCCCGTTGGCCAGGGCCAGGATCTTGGGCAACGCCTCCACGCCATAGGCGGCACACAGCGGCTCGAAACCCAGCTTCCCCGGGCTCCGGGGAATCGCGGCCGGGAAGCCGGGGGGCCAGGCCTGGAGAATTCCGGCCACCACCTCACCCCCCACCAGGGGCAGATCGCAAGCCAGCACGAAGGCTCCCTCGAGCCCTTCCTCCCGGGCCCATTCCAGGGCCGTGACTACGCCACCCAGGGGACCCAACCCGGGCATCCTATCCGCCCGGCCGGGGACCCCCAGGGCCGACGCCACGCCCGGGTCCGAGCCCACGACCCCAACCCGTTCCGTGTGGGGTCGCAGGGCCTCCAGGGCCCACCCCGCCATCGGCCGTCCCGCCAGCCCGACCAAAGCCTTCTTCTCTCCGAAACGCCGGCTGAGTCCGCCCACCAGCACCACCCCCAGGAGTCTTCGCCGGCGGTGCCGATCCTGGTCCCCGCCCCCCTCCCTGTCCCCGCCCCACGGTCCTACCCGTTCTGAACCCGCATAAAGGTTGAAGCCCGACGGTCGGGTGAATCCCACCAAGGTCATCCCGAACCGCCGGGCCACAGACACGGCCAGACTGGACGGCGCCCCCACCGCCACCAACGCCGGGATCCGGGCCCTCAGCGCTTTGTGGACGATCTCGAAGGAGATCCTCCCGCTTACGGCCAGGATATGGCGGTCCAAGGGGAAGCCGCCGTTGAGGAAAGCCCAGCCCACCACCTTGTCCACAGCGTTGTGGCGCCCTACGTCTTCCCGCAAGACCAGGAGACCGCCCTGGGCGTCGAACAGAGCCGCGGCATGGAGGCCCCCCGTCCGATGAAAGACCCTCTGAGCCTCCCGGAGCCGATCGGGGATCACGGCCAGAACCACCGGGTCCAGGGGCGGCCCGTCCACGGGAAGGGGCCGGAACCCTTCCAGGCTCAGATCCGCCAGGGAACTCTTGCCGCAGAACCCACAGCTGGAGGAT
>JAUQOX010000239.1 GCA_030550695.1 Gemmatimonadota bacterium
TCGTGCCGCCCCCGGTGCCAGACCGGACCGCCGAGGGGGCTCCCTGCCGCCGTTCCCGGTCCATTCCCCCGGGACCGGACCCCAGACAGGGGGACCTGCCGCCCCGTCGGGTCCGAACTCCAGGATTCCCGCCGCGTCCCTGCGGAGCCACAGCTCCCGGAGACCGTCCAGGGCCCGGGTCTCCTTCCGCCGGACGATCCGTTTCCGGATGGCCTTGTTTTTCTCGATGGAACTCCGGGTCTTGTAAGGGCGGTCGTGATCCAAATGGACAAGGACCGCCCGAAAACGTACCCGCTTCCCCTTCCACCCCAGATTCTCCAGCCGAGAGCCCAAGGCTCGGTCCGCTCCGCCGTATTGCATTTCGGCCTCCATCCCGTTGGCGGCGAAGATCGCCTCTCGCCAGGTGGAGGCGTTGTTCAAATTCCAGGTCGGCCGAGTGGGGGTAATACGGTCCAGCCAACGGGCCTTCCACCCCGAGGGGACCAGCCGCCAACGGTATCTGCCCAAGGGCTGGCCACGGCTCCGCAGCCAGGCGGGGTCGCAAAAGGATCCCTTCACCACATCTTCGAGGGAGATCTGCCGACTTACCCAACGGTTCAAGGGCACCGCACCGCCGGAGAGGAAATATCCCGGAAGGGCTTCCCTCCAATGGGTCCGGACAAAGTCGCTGCGGGGAATACAGTCGCCGTCGGAAAAGATCAGATATTGCCCCGTCGAGGCCAGAATCGCCCCGTTCAGGATCGTAGACCGGCGGTAACCGCGATCTTCGTGCCAAAGGTGCCGCAGGCGGAAAGGCACGGTCTTTTGGAATCGGCCCACCACCTCTCGGGTCTCCTCCCGCGAGCCGTCGTCGGCCACCAGGAGCTCGAAATCCAAGAAGTCCTGACAAGCATAGCCCATGAGGACCTTTTCCAGCCAGGCAGGCTGGTTGTAGGTCGAGACGATAATCGACAGCGTCATCGCTCACCCAGGGAAAGCACGGCCAAAAAGGCTTCTTGGGGGATCTCCACCGATCCCACCTGCTTCATCCGCCGCTTCCCCTCCTTCTGCCGCTCCAGGAGCTTGCGCTTGCGGGTGATGTCTCCGCCATAACACTTCGCCGTGACGTTCTTCCGCAAAGCCTTGATGTTGGTGCGGGCGATGATCTGGCTCCCGATGGCTGCCTGCAGGGCGACTTCGAACTGCTGGCGGGGGATCAGCTCCCGAAGGCGCTCCACCATGTCCTTCCCGTACTCGTAAGCCTTCTGCCGATGGAGAATGACGCTGAAGGCATCCACGGGCTCGCCGTTCACCAGAATGTCGAGTTTGACCAGGTCCGCAGGCCGAAACTCCAAAAACTCGTAGTCCAGCCCAGCGTAGCCGCGACTCACGCTCTTCAGACGGTCATAGAAATCCAGGACGATCTCAGCCAAAGGCAGTTCGTAATCCAGCTCTACCCGCTGGGGATCCAGATAATGCATACCTCTGAACACCCCTCGCCGGTCATGACACAGCTTCTGCACATTGCCGATAAACTCCGCGGGGCATACGATTCTGGCCCGCACCACAGGCTCGGCGATGGCGTCGATCTTTCCCCGATCGGGGAGTCGTGCCGGGTTGTCCACGGCCATGACGGTCCCGTCCGTGAGGGTAACCCGGTATTCCACATTGGGGACGGTGGTCACCAAGCTCACCCCGTATTCCCTTTCCAGCCGCTCCTGCACGATCTCCATATGCAGAAGACCCAGAAAGCCGCACCGGAAACCGAACCCCAGCGCCACCGAAGTTTCGGGCTCGAAGCGCAGGCTGGCATCGTTCAGCACCAGTTTTTCCAAGGCATCCCGGAGATCCTCGTAATCGTCCGAATCCGTGGGGTAGAGCCCGGCAAAGACCATGGGCTGGACTTCCCGGTAGCCCGGAAGGAGCTCGGTAGCCCGGCGGTCGGCATCCAGGACGGTGTCACCCACGCGGGTGTGGGACACAGCCTTGATCCCCGCCACGAGATAGCCCACCTCCCCGGGCCCCAGCCGGGGCTGGGGCACCCGTCCCAGGCGAAGGTATCCGACTTCGTCCACCTCGTAGACAGCTTCCACCGCGCCGAAGGTGATCCGCATGCCTGGGCGCAGGGTGCCGTCCACCACCCGCAAGGTGGGGATAGCCCCCAGATAGGAGTCGTAGTAAGAGTCGAAGATGAGAGCCCGGAGGGGCGCGTCGGGGTCTCCCCGGGGCGGAGGGATCCTTTGGACCACCGCCTCCAGGAGTTCGTCGATTCCGGTTCCTTCTTTGGCGGAAACCAGCAGGATCGTGGCAGGATCCACCCCCAGCAAGTCCGCCAGTTCCCGGCGCCACCGCTCCGGCTCGGCCCCCGGCAGGTCGATCTTGTTGAGGACCGGCACGATGGCCAGGTTCGCGTCCAACGCCAAAAACAGGTTGGACAAGGTCTGAGCCTGGATGCCCTGACTGGCATCCACGACCAGGATGGCTCCCTCACACGCCGCCAGGGACCGGGATACCTCGTAGCTGAAGTCCACGTGTCCGGGGGTGTCGATGAGGTTCAACTCGTACCGCTCGCCTCCGGGCCGTCGGTAGTCCATGCGGACGGCGTGCAACTTGATGGTGATGCCCCGTTCCCGCTCCAGCTCGTTGGTGTCCAGAACCTGCTCCCGGAGTTCCCTCTGCTGGAGGGTTCCCGTCCGCTCCAGGAGGCGATCGGCCAGGGTGGATTTCCCGTGATCGATGTGGGCGATGATACAGAAATTGCGGATGAGGTCCGTGTGCACGGCAACCAGTCGGCCCCGGGGGCCAGGAGAAGGCCAAAGGTTTCCAGACGAAGGGAGCCAACACCCCGCCTGCCCGGCGATCCAGCTGAATCGTGGGCGAGAAAGGGGAAAGCGTCTTAGTCTAACGGAGAGCGAGGGAAGGGATCAATCGAGCCCTGGGGGAGGACGAGGGAAACGGAAGCCGGCCGGCTCGTGCCCAAGGCCGGGGGCCTCCCAAGACCGACCGGCCGAACGAAGCCCCGGCGGTTCCTCCTGGCGTCAGACAGCCCCCGAGGCCCGCTGGGGAGCTGCCTCCCCCTCGTCGCCGGCCTCGTGGCCCCCGGGGTCCTCGGGGTCAACCCCCGCCGCCGGGCCGCCTCGCAGGAACCGACGGAGGCGCCGCCGCTCCACCCCCTGGGGGCCGACTGCCGGCGGCGGGCGGCGAGGCCGGCGGAGGGGTGCCGCCCCCGGAGCCGGGAGGGGAAGAGCTGCCTCCGGAGGCGGGCCGCCGCTCCAAGACCGGCCTGGGCGCGGAAGAGGGGGTGCCGGAGGCACCGGTAGACAACCCGGGCTGGACCGGCCGGGCCGCGCTGCCGCCGCCGGATCCCCCCGACGACGGGGGCTGGACCGGCTGCACCCAGGCGGGATCTGTCCCTCGGCCCGCGGGACGCACCTTCGAGGGGGTCTGGCCGGCCGGCTCCGGCCTGGTTCCCGGAACCGGCCCCATGGCCCCCGCCGCCGCACTCGACGCTGCATCCCGCCGGAGGGCATCCGACGGACGGTTCGGGCTCGCGCTTCCGGGGAGCCCTCCACCCCCTGCCGGCCTGAGGGCCTCCGTCCCCCTTGCCTCCGGCCCTGCGCTCCTCCCCGAAGGGACAGGAGTCCCCCCGGAGGGGCTTCTATCCGGCAGGGTCTTGGATCCCGAGACCTCCACCCCCCCTTGGGCCGGCCTCCGGAGTTCCGCCCCGGCCACACCGGGCTGGCTCGTGGGGGGAGTTCCCCGCACCACTTTTTGCGGAGCACTCCCCTCCCCTGCCGACCGCTCCTTGAACACGAACTGGGGAGCCCCCCGCCAGGGCTGGGCATAGACCACACGGGTGCTCCGATACCGGGCCGAGGGGTAGTAGTAGGGGTCGGTGTAGATGACCAGACGGAAGGTCGTGCAGGTGTAGGCGTAAGGGTTCCAGCTCCAATAGGGCCGAAAGCCGTGGCAGTCGTAGCAGAGGAACCGGGGGAAATCGTAAGGCCCCTCCACCCGGTACACGACAAAGTCCAAGGCGTAGCCCACCACTTCCCAGTCGGGAATCAGGGCGGCCACATAATCGTCCATGGCCAGGTAAGGGTCCCGATAGACCTGCCGTCCCACAAGGGTGAGGTCCCAGCCCCCGCTGAAACGGGAATAGCCGAATCGGCTGAAATCGAAAGGCTCCGGAGAGGCGACCAAGAAGAAGTAACCGACCCCCGGGTCCTCGTTGACGAACCAGGACGAGGCCCCCCTGACCAACAGGCGATAGTCCCGGCCCCCTCGGGCGAAATGGTTCTCTTGGGGAGAGCCAGGGAACAGGAGGCGGGCCGTTCCGTTGGTATCGATGTGGAAGACGGCCACATAGGCGCTTTCCGAGACCCGGTAGTAGATGCGCACCTGCTCACCGCGGCGGAGAATGGGTTCGCTTCCCGCATCCAGCCAGATTCTGGCTTCCAAGGGGTAGGTTCCATACCCCTGGCTCGCCGCGGGCCCGGCCAACACACCGAAAAGCCCGAGACCCAAGCCCACCGCCGAAACCGGCCGAA
>JAUQOX010000240.1 GCA_030550695.1 Gemmatimonadota bacterium
CCGTCGCAGGGATCTCCCCCCGTCCGGAGTCTCGGAGTGCCTTCCCGAGGAGAGGGTCCCCGAGCAGACGCGCCACCTTCGGCGGTGCGACCTTGCCCGGAGCCTCGGCGTCCCCCCGAAAGCATGCCTCGAGCCGGGGTGACCCCGTGTTGCCGTTCCTTTAACTCCCTAATACTCTCTTCCGGGCTGCCTCGCAAGGAGGTTTGCGGGAAGCCCGGATTGTTCGTTTCCCACGTCAGGTACCCCGCGGGAGGTGTCCCCATGTCGGTGAAGAGCACGACGAGTCGCCCTTGGCCGCTTCTGGGGGCAGGGCTTTTCCTGATCGCCGCCTGGGGATGCGCGTCGGTACCGTCGGCCCGCCCCTCCCCGGCCCCTCCGGCTCCCTTCCCCTTTTCCCGGTTGGCCGACTCGGTGGTGGCCAGTCCTCCCCTCCATCGAGCGCACTGGGGAATTCTGGTCTACGACCCCGAAGACCGACGGGCTCTGTACGAGTGGAACGGCGAGAGGCACTTCGTGCCGGCGTCCAACGAGAAGCTCTGGCCGACGGCGACGGCCCTCCACCTTTTGGGCCCGGACTTCCGCTACCGGACACCCGTATGGGCCGTGGGCTTGGACCTGGGCGCGGGCGTGGCGCGGGCTCTGGTGGTGGTGGGGAGAGGGGATCCCACCTTTTCGAGCCGGTTTCATCCCGGGGATTGGGCGGTCCTGGACTCCCTGGCTTTTCGGGTCAGGGCTTACGGGGTCAGGAGGGTGACGGGCCCCCTGGTGGTGGACGCCAGCGCTTTCGACGAAGCCATCATTCCCGGCACCTGGACCTTCGGCAATCTGAACACCACCTCGGCACCTCCCACGGGGGCCTTCGCCGTGGGTGAAGGGATTTTCCAGATCCGGGCGGCGCCGGGGCCGGCTCCGGGGACTCCCGGTCTCGTGCAGGCGGAGGCTCCGGCGGGGTTGGTTCCCCTTCTCAATCGCACGATCACCACCGAGGCCGACTCCTCGCCCCCTCGTCTGGAGATCCGGAGGGGTCCCTGGAACGATACCGTGGAGGTGCGTGGGGAAATCCCGGCCAACGCCGGTCCCCGGACCTTGAGGGTCCCCATGACGGATCCTGTGCGGTTCGCCGCCCATGCCTTGGCCGAGGCCCTGCAAAAGCAAGGTGTGGTGTTGGAAGGGGGGGTTCAGGTGGTGAGAACCCCCGAAGAGGCCATGGTTTTCAAAGAGGGTCGGCTGCAAGAAGGGGAGGTCCCCTCCCCGATGCAGGAACTCACCGTTTGGGAGTCTCCCCCCCTCAGGGAGATCGTGGCCAACATTCTCGGCCCCAGTCAGAACTGGATGGCTGAACAGCTTGTGCGCACGCTCGGGGTGGAGCGGGGGGAAAGGGGGAGCTGGCGGGAGGGGATCCGGGTGATGACGGAGTTTCTGGTGGGCACCGTGGGCATTGATTCCACTGCCCTGGTCCTGCAGGACGGCTCGGGGATGTCCCACCAGAACCTGGTGACGCCCCGGGCTGTGGTACAGCTCCTGGACTTCGCCCGCCGCGCCCCTTGGGGGGAAGACTTCCGCGCCGCCCTTGCTGCTCCGGGCAAACCTGGCACCCTTTCCAACCGGCTCCTTCCCTTGCAGGGGCGTCTGGAGGGGAAGACGGGGACCCTCAGTTCCGTGAATGCCCTCAGCGGGTATCTCCGGACCGCAGAAGGGCGGGAACTCATCTTCTCCATTCTGAGCAACGCCTCCGGATTGGGAAGCGGGCCGGTGGTGTCAGCCATCGATCGCCTGGTGGCGGCCCTGGCCGACGGCGGGGACGCGGGGCGTTCCCCCTAGAGGCGAGGGGAATCTCTCTCCACCAGGACGCCGAGGGACGAGGAGACTTCGGTGGAAGGGCTGGCCCCGAGGGTTCCGGCAGCTGTTCTCTGGGTGGTGCTGGCTTCCGTGGGCGGGGGTGGGGGGTGTGACCCGGCAGAGCCCTCCCACCCCGGACCCGGAAGGCCCGTCCTGGAGGGGATCGTCCCGTCTTCGGGCCATCCGGCCGAATCCCCTCTTGTCGTTGTGATCCGCGGACGGAACCTGGCGGGGGCCCAGGTGGAGGGCCCGCCGTATCTGTTCTTGGATCCCCAGCAGGTGGGGGATCACGAACTGCGCCTGAGGGTGGGGTTCAAAGGCTCGCCCCCCGGTCCGGCGTGGATCGGCGTCCGCACGCCCCACGGTCGCGACAGCATCTCTTTCAGGGTGGAGAGCCTGGCCTGGGGCGATTCCCTTTCCGAAACCCGTGCCCTCTGGGTCAGCCGTTTCGAATTCGCGACGCCCCAGGACCTGACCCGAATCCTTTCCCGGGCCGCGGAGGCCGGATTCAATCTGGTATATCTGCAGGTGAGGGGGCGGGCCGATGCCTTTTACCGGTCCCGCCACGAGCCTTGGGCCGCAGAGCTCACCGGCACGTTGGGCCTGGATCCGGGTTGGGACCCTTTGGAGGTAGCCCTGAGGGAGGCGGCCCTCCGGGGGGTGGAGGTGCATGCCTGGATCAATGCCTTCACCGGCTGGTCGGGCACTTCACCTCCTCCCCCTTCCCAGCCGCGCCATGCTTTCCTGGACCATCCGGACTGGGTCATGGTCCATCGGTCCGGAGAACCGATGCCCTACAGCTCGGGAACCCGATGGTTGACCCCCGGACATCCGGGCGTTCGGGCCCGGCTGGGCGCAGTGGCGGCGGACATCTTACGCCACTATGCGGTCGGTGGCATTCACCTGGATTTTGTGCGCTACCCCGGTACCGACTATTCCTGGGACGCTCCCTCCCTTGCGGCCTACGACTCCATGAAGATGGCAGAGCCGGCCTTGGATTTTGCCGAGGCCCGCCGCCGGTTCGTCAGTCGGGCGGTGGCCGAAGTCCGAGACTCCATGCGCGCGGTTGGATTGCGACGGGAGCTGTCGGCGGCGGTCTGGGGGGTGTATCAGAATCCCCTGGGGTGGAGTGGGGTAAGCACCGGCTACGAGTCCGTTCTGCAGGACGCCCGGGCTTGGGACCGGGCAGGGTTGGTGGATGCCCTGGTGCCCATGGTGTATTGGCCCCTCGGGGAGAAATACGCCGACCGCCTGGATTTCGCCTGGCTGGCCGACGACCACGTGCGGGGAAACCGGGGGCCGGTGTTCATCGGCATCTACGTCCCGGGAATGGACGGGCGAAAGCTGGCACTCCACGTGGAACGGGCCCGGATGGCGGGGGCCGCCGGCGTCGCCCTCTTCAGCTATTCGGCTTTGGAAGAACAGAAACTCTGGGATGCCCTTCGAGTTTGGGCTTTCCACTGGCCAGCCCGCAGGCGCGGCTGAGGTCAGCCTGAAGGAACCCTCCCCTGCCGGGGATCCCCGACCCGGCCCATCGGCCCCCTAGGCCGGCGGGGGTCCCGTTCCGCTTTGCGGCCGGTTCCCGGGACGGGACGGAAGGTACGGCGGGAAAGCGCCGGGGCCCGGTTCTCCGCCGAGCCCCGGCGCCCTCCCACCCCGTTGCGGCGCTAGCCCTTCGTCAGGGCTGAATACGGATTACGTGGAAGCTTCGGGCCGGGCCCACTTCCACCACCCGCTCCCCCGTTTTCCAGGCCAGTGTGGCCGAGTAGCGGCCGGGCTGGACCAAGGGCCCTTGTGCCCGTTGGCCGAAGGCGCCGGCTTGGGCTCCCCCGCCGGGCGCCTGACCGGCCGGAGGCTGCGAAGCCGTGCCTCTGAGGTTCCACTCCACCCGCTTGAGGCCCGGAGTCCCGTCCAGGGGCAGTTCCCTCACGAGACTGCCGCCGGCGTCCTTGATGAGGAGCACCAGGGCCTCGCCCTCCCCCCTTGTCCGGTTCACCAGATAGGTGAAAACGGCCCCGGAAGGGGGGTTGGGGGTGGTGTAGTTCCCCGAAAGGCTGCCGATTCCCGCCGACCCCGCAGGTGCAAGTCCCACGTAGTTGAAGAGGTACGCATGGCGGACGGGCAGGAGGTGGGCCTCGGAGGCCAGAGCTTCGGGGGTGATCCCCCGAAGGGCGCTATAGTCATCCAAGACGTAGAACCCGCGGCCGAAGGTGGCCAGCACGAGATCGCTCTCTCGTCGCTGGACTGCCATGTCCCGCACCTGGGCGGGGGGAAGCCCGCCCGTCATCTGGGTCCAATGAAGTCCCCCGTCGAAGGTCACGAAAACGCCGAACTCGGTACCCGCGAAAAGCAGATCGCCGTTCTCATGGTCCTGGATCACGGACCAGACACAATGGAGATCCGGGAGGTTACCCGCAATGGATGTCCACGTGCGGCCTCGATCGTTACTCCTCATCAGGTACGGTTTGTAGTCGCCCCGTTGCCAGTTGTTGAGGGCCACGAAGACCGTGTTCACGTCCCTGGGCGAGGCGAAGACATCGGTGACATAGGTCCACTTGGGCACCCCTGGAAAGTCTTCCACCCGGCGCCAGGTCTTGCCGCCATCCTCGGTGACCTGAAGAAGCCCATCGTCCGTCCCGACGTAGATGAGGCCCTCCAACAGGGGGATTCGTCGAGGGTGACGATGTTG
>JAUQOX010000241.1 GCA_030550695.1 Gemmatimonadota bacterium
TGGGCCTCTTCAGCGGCATCTATTACTGGTTCCCCAAGGCTACCGGGCGCATGATGAGCGAGAGGCTGGGGAAGTGGCACTTCTGGCTCACTATGATCGGTCTCAACCTCACCTTCTTCCCCATGCACTTCTCCGGGTTGTTCGGTATGCCCCGCCGCACCTGGACCTACCAGGCGGAACTGAACCTGGAGGTTTGGAACCAGCTCTCCACCGTGGGGGCCTTTATCTTCGGGCTGTCGTCCCTCCTCCTCCTCTGGAACATCTTCTACAGCGCCAGGAAGGGTGAGAAGGCCGCGGCGAACCCCTGGGGAGCCGGCACTCTGGAATGGGCCCTCCCTTCGCCGCCGCGGCACTACAACTTTGCCGTGCTGCCCCGCATCTGGAGTCGTGACCCCCTTTGGGACGAGAGCCAGCGGAAGGCCATCGAGGCGACAACCCTTCGAGAGGCCGAACGGGAGCCGGAGATGCCCCGTCCTTCTTTCTGGCCCATCCTCGTGGCCTTTGGGGCTGCTGCTACCTGGATCCTCCTCATGACCCATGTCTGGTGGGCGCCCTTGGTGGGAGTGGCCTTTACGATGGTGATGGTGTTCTTCTGGGCTTTCGAACCGCTTTTCCCCGTGGCAGAACCGGTGAGCGATGGCGAGGCCGCCGGCAGAGGCGGGTGAGGGGTGAGCCGTTACCGGCCCTGGCGCGGCTTCGAGGCGCCCATGCCGACACCCAACTGAAAAGACGCGGGCAAGAACCAGCATTCCACACAGCGGAGCGATTCCATGGCACAAGCAGTAGCCCTGGCCCATGACGATCATCATTACACGAGCACGGGGCTCAGCACCTGGAAGGTAGGCTTCTGGACTTTCATCGGGTCCGAATGCCTGTTTTTCGCCACCTTGATCGCCACCTACATGGTCTACAAGGGGCGGAGCGTTACCGGCCCCTACCCCCATGAAATCCTGGACATCCCCCTCACCACCATCAGTACCTTCGTGCTCCTCATGAGCTCGCTGGCCATGGTCCTCGCCCTGGACGGCGTGCGCCGGGGGAGCCGGAAGCTGGCCCTTCTTTGGCTGGGTGCGGTGATCCTGTTGGGAAGCACTTTTGTGGGCTTCCAGGTCTACGAGTTCAGCCACTTCGTCCACCAGGGCCTGACTCTCCAGTCCAACGTGTTCGGGTCGTCGTTCTACGTCCTCACCGGCTTCCACGGGGCCCACGTGACGGTCGGGATCATATGGATGCTGACCCTGTGGATCCTGGCGTTCCGGAATCGGCTTCCGGCGACCGACGCCTTGAAGGTGGAGGTGGCGGGCCTCTATTGGCACTTCGTGGATATCGTGTGGATCGTAATCTTCACCCTGGTATATCTCATTCAGTAGGAGATCCGCCATCATGAGCGTCGAGGAAGCCTTGGGGACGCCAGGCGCCGGCCCGGGGAGCCACGGGGACCACGGAAGGGAAGAAGCCCATGCTTCCCCTGCTTTCTACTGGACCATCGGAGCGATCCTCACGGTGATCACCGCCGTGGAGGTGGCCATTTTCTATGTCCCCTCTGCCCAGCCCGTCCTGGTGCCCTCCCTGCTTCTCCTGTCGGCGGCCAAGTTCGCCTTGGTGGTGCTCTTCTTTATGCACCTCAAGTTCGACTCCAAGGTCTTCACCGGCCTGTTCTCTGCGGGAATGGTATTGGCCATGTTCCTGGTGGTGGCCTTGGTGATCCTGTACAAGGTGCTTCCCCAGCACCCGTCGGGAGTCTAGACCGCACCTTCACTTTGACCCGACAGTGACGGAGGTTCCGCCTGCCCCGCTCCTCCTGGCTTCCGCCAGTTGGGACCGTCTGGTCGTTTTCGGGTTCGAAATCCACGTCACCGTCCTGCTTGGAACCCTTTACCTTGCCGGCGCTTATCTGTTGGCCGTGGACCCGGCGCGCCGCAAGTACGGCTGGGAGGCCGAGCCCGTCCCCCGCTGGCGGAAGGCGTCCTACCTGGCGGCAGTGGCGGTGATCTTCCTTTCCTTGAACGGTCCCCTCCACACCTACAGCGACCAATATCTCTTCAGCGCCCACATGGTGCAGCATATGCTGCTCATGTTGGTCATGCCCCCCTTCCTGATCCTGGGCGTCCCTCCGTGGCTGATCCGCC
This sequence comes from Gemmatimonadota bacterium, assembly GCA_030550695.1. GTDB lineage: Bacteria > Gemmatimonadota > Gemmatimonadetes > Longimicrobiales > Gaopeijiaceae > JAUQOX01. Next base: position 2,130 of record JAUQOX010000241.1, read on the forward strand.
GGGCCTTGACCCGCCCCGCGGTAGCCAAAACGGCCCGCATCCTTACCCACCCGGTCGTGGCTTACCTGGCCTACAACGTGACCTTCGTGGGGTGGCACGTGCCGGCGGCCTACAACTGGGCCCTCCTCTACCACAATGCCCACATCCTGCAACACCTCATGTTCATGGCCGTGGCAGTGATGATGTGGTGGCCGGTGGTGAACCCGGTTCCGGAGCTGGAGCGGATCCCCACGGGGCCGCTCCTTATGGTCTACGTCTTCCTTTTCGGGATCCCCACCACCGTCGTCTCGGCCCTCATCACCCTTTCCGACCGGGTGGTCTACAGCTGGTACGAGCTGGCCCCCCGGGTGACGTCGTTGTCCGCCTTGGAGGACCAGCGCTTGGGCGGTCTCCTCATGTGGATTCCGGGCATGCTCATCTTCTGGGTGGCCATCAGCGTGGTCTTCTTCCGATGGACCCGAGGTGAGTACGCCACGTGGGAAGGGAAGGGGAAGGGGGGCGAGGGGAAGCCGCCGCAACCGGGGAACGGACTCCCGTCGGCTGAAAGGGAATAGGGACCCGGGAGACGCTTCTCCCGGCGCCAGCGCAACACACGCCGTGCAGGCCCGCCTCGTCGGCCGAACGGGACCAGAGAGCCGGGAGCCGGTTCTCCGAGGCCTTACGAGCTTCGGATCCTGCCGGGAGGCTCCCTTCCCACGGCTAACCCTCTTCCCACCGGTCGAAGATCCGGCAGATGGCCTCGACCCCGTCCGTCAAGGCGGCGGGCCCCGGCTGGAGGATGATGGCCGCCGGGATCTCGTGGAGCTGGCCATGGATGACGGCGGGGACCTCGTGCCAGCCCGGCCGTCTGCGAACGTGCTGGGGCTTGAACTTCTTGCCGCACCAGGAGGCCAGGAGGATGTCCGGGGCCCGGCGTACCACTTCCTGCGGGTCGGCGACGATACGCCGCTTGGCGTCGGGGAAGCTCCGGTTCTCGGCGAAGAGATCCTGTCCCCCGCAGAGTTCGATGAGCTCGCTCACCCACGCGATGCCGGTGATCAGGGGGTCGTACCACTCCTCGAAGTAGACCCGGGGCCTCCGGCGCCTCTGCTCCCCCCGCAGGCGATGGCGCTCCAGGTTTTCTTGGAGACGAGCCACCAGAGCCTCCGCCTCCAGGCCTTTTCCCACCAGAGCTCCCAGCTTGAGGATCATGCCGAGGATCCCGGCGACGGTGCGATGGTTGAAGCAGAAGACCTCGAACCCTTCGCGGATCAGTTCCGCCACGATGGGGGCCTGCAGGTCCGACCAGGCCAGGATGAGATCCGGCTGCAGCGAACGGATCTTCTCCAGGTCGGCCTCCAGGTACGTGCAAACCTTGGGCTTTTCTTTTCGAGCTTGGGGCGGGCGCACCGTAAAACCGGAAATTCCCACGATGAGGGGGCCGGCACCCAGAAGGTAGAGGGTTTCCGTGGTCTCCTCGGTCAAACAGACGATGCGGTGTGGGAGGGAGGGGCGGAACATACCGTCATGTCCCCGTCCCAAGAGGGTTGAGGATCCCCCGAAGCGTCCCTTCCAGAACGGTCACCGCCATCCCTGACAGATGTACCCGCTCCCCGGCCAGTTCCACCAGAAGGAGACCGCCCCGGGCGGAAACCTGTCGGGCCAGCATCCTCCTCTTTCCCAAGATTTCGCCCCAGAAAGGCCCCAAGAGGGTGTGGGCCATCCCCGTCACGGGATCCTCATTCACCCCTACCCATGGGCCGAAGAAGCGGGACACGAAGTCGGTTTCACCGTCCCCCGAGGCCGTCACGATGACCCCCAGGGCCCCAGGTCCCAGATCGACCTCCGCCAAGGCTCCGAAATCCGGCCTCAAGGACCGGACCTGCTCCTCGTTTTCCAGGCGGACCACCCAGGCTTTCTGTCCTGCCAGAGCGGGGGTATGGACGGGACAGCCCAGGGCCTCCAGGAGGGCCGGGGGCGGGGCGGCCGGAAGGGGGGGGTCGGAGGGGAAATCCATTCGAAGCCACCCGCCCTCCTCTTCCCGGACCTCCAGGATCCCACTCAAGGTGGAAAAGCGCAGGGGCGAAGACCAGCCTTTTTCCCGCAGAAGGACATGGGCGGCGGCCAAGGTGGCGTGGCCGCAAAGGGGCACTTCCACCGTAGGCGTGAACCAGCGCAGGGGGACGGCATCCACCGCCGCGGGCGGTCGGCTGCGGCCCTGGGAGGCTGGCGGAGATCCCGCCTGGGGATCCACCCGTCGGGGAAGGAAGACGAAGGCCGTCTCGGAAAGGTTGATCTCCGCAGCAATGGCTTGGAGGATCGGATCCGGCAAAGGGATCTCTACCAGGCAGACCCCCGCGGGATTGCCCCGGAAGGGTTCTTTCGTGAAGGCGTCCACCTGGAAA
>JAUQOX010000242.1 GCA_030550695.1 Gemmatimonadota bacterium
CCTTTCGAGTTAGGTTACTTGTCTGTCCAAAAGGTCCGTACGCCGGCAGGAGAGAGACCTGCCGGATCCATGAGGTGCCGAACCATGTCTGCTGACCTGCTGCACGAACTGGACCGGGAGCAGCTTCGCCAGGATCTCCCCTCTTTCGGCCCCGGGGATACCGTTCGGGTCCTCTACCGGGTCCGGGAGGGCGACAAGGAACGCATCCAGGCCTTCGAAGGGGTCTGCATCGCCCGCCGGGGAGGGGGGATGGGGGAGACCTTCACCGTGCGGAAGATCTCCAACGGGGTGGGGGTGGAACGGATCTTCCCCATCAACGCCCCTACGGTGAAGGGGATCGAGGTGGTCCGAAGGGGGAAGGTGCGGCGGGCCAAACTCTACTACCTGAGGGGACTCAAGGGTAAGGCGGCCCGGATCGAGGAGAAGCGGGACTCCTGATCCGGCCGGGCGCCTTGTAGGCCATGGCGGGGACCAGGCGGCTCCAGGACCCTCTCGCTTACGAGAAGCGGTTCTGGAGCCGCGGTGTTTTGCGGGTTGCCGGGGTGGACGAGGCCGGCCGTGGTCCCCTGGCGGGGCCGGTGGTGGCCGCCGCCGTGATCCTGCGGCCGGGGGTGGCCGTTCCGGGAGCCCGGGACTCGAAAGCTTTGGGGGCTTCCCGCCGCCGAGCCCTGGTGGCCGACATCCTGGACAAGGCGGCGTGCGTGGGCCTGGGAGCCGCCTCGGTGCGGGAAATCGAACGCCACAACATCCTTGGGGCTACCCGCCTGGCCATGGGTCGCGCCCTGGCCCGTCTGGCGGAACCCCCCGAGCATGTGGTGGTCGACGGCCTCTGGATGCGGGATCTGGGTTGGGAGCACGAAGGGGTGGTGGGGGCGGACCGATCCATCCATACGGTGGCCTGCGCCTCCATCCTGGCCAAGGTGGTGAGGGACAGCCTCATGGAACGCCTGGCCCGGCGCTATCCGGGTTATGGATGGGACCGCAACATGGGATACCCTACCCCCGAGCATCGCCGTGCCCTGCGGCACCTGGGTCCCACCCCCCACCATCGGCGCACCTTCGGAGAGGTCCAGGGGTTTTTCGCCTTCTGAGGGAGGGTCGGGGGCGCGGCGGACGCCGCTCCCGTCTTCCCCCCCCTCGCCAGGGCTCGTCGCAGGCCTTATCGTGACGCCATTCGGCCGGCAGGTTCCCTGTTCTTCTGGAGGAGGAGCCATGGCAATGGTAGTGCGCTTCCCGTTCGTTTCCTTGGGGCCGGCGTGGCGTCGGAGCCTTGGAGTCATCCTGACCACGGTCCTGGTGTGGGGCCTCGGTGCGACCACCTCCCTTGCTGCCCAAACCCTTACCCTCAGCGAGGCCCAACTTCGGCCTTTCACGTATCGGAGCATAGGACCGACGCGGCAGGGGGGGCGGTTCGTGGATTTCGCCGTACCCCTCCAACAGCCCGGGACTTTCTACGCCGCCACGGCCTCGGGGCACCTGTGGAAGACTACGAACCATGGGAACACCTTCGAACCTCTCTTCGAGAACGAGGCCGTGTTCTCCATCGGGGACATCGCCGTGGCTCCCTCCGACCCCAACATTCTCTATGTAGGTACGGGCGAGGCCAACAATTCCCGGAGCAGTTACTGGGGCAATGGGGTCTACCGCTCCAATGACGGGGGTCGGACCTGGACCCACCTGGGGCTGGAGGAGTCCCACCACATCGGTCGGGTGGTCGTCCATCCCACGGATCCGGACATCGTCTATGTGGCGGCCCTGGGCCACCTCTACAGCGAAAATCCCGAGCGGGGCCTCTACAAGACCACCGACGGCGGGAGGAACTGGAGGCAGGTCCTGGCGCCGGTGGTGGGGGGGAAGACCATCGGCGTGGTGGACGTAGCCATGGATCCCAGCAACCCCAACGTGCTCTACGCCGCCACCTACGACAAAGTGCGGCTGCCCTTCACCTTCGATCTGGGCGGCCCCGGTAGTCGGGTCTACAAGAGCACCGACGGGGGCGAAACCTGGCAGATGCTCACCAACGGCCTCCCCCAGGGGATGTTGGGCCGCATCGGCATCGACATCTACCTCCGGGACCCCCGCATCGTGTACCTCACCATCGAAAACGCCAACAAGCCCGGCATGAGCGACGAGGAAAGGCTCAGGGAGCTTCGGGAGCACAAGTCCAGCCAGGGAATGATCGGCGGGGAGGTGTACCGCTCCGACGACGCCGGGGCCACCTGGCGCAAGGTGAGCCCCGACGGTCAGAGCATCGGAGGCAATCCCGGTTACTACTACGGCCAGATCCGGGTGGACCCCAACAATCCGGACGTGGTCTACGTGTTGTCTGTCGCCACCATGAAGTCCACCGACGGGGGGCGGACCTGGAACCGCAACGCCTTCGGCTATGGCGGCGACGACCACGCCCTGTGGATCAATCCCGACAACAGCAACCACATTCTCCTGGGCCACGACCACGGAATGGGGATCAGTTGGGACGGGGGGCGCACCTGGTACAATGTGGATAACCTCCCGCTGGCCCAGTTCTATGCCGTGGGTTTCGACATGTCCTGGCCCTATCGGGTGGCCGGGGGAACCCAGGACAACGGATCTCATCTGGGCCCCAGCACGAACCCTGCGGGCGGTCCCATCCGGGTGGAACACTGGTTCCGGGTGGGTGGGGGCGACGGGATGTACAACGAGTTCGAAACCTGCACGAATCGTTACCTCTACAACGAGTCCCAGTTCGGGCCCATTTCCAGGCTGGACCTCTGGACGGGGGAGCGGAAGAATATCCGTTATCCCGATCCGGATCTGCGGTGGAACTGGAACGCTCCTATCCTGGTGAGCCCCCATGACTGCAACGTGATCTACCACGCTGCCAACAAACTCCTTCGCTCCCCCAACATGGGGGAAAGCTGGGAGGTGATCAGCCCGGACCTCACCAAAGCCGATCCCCGAACCTTGACCACCGGTAAGGGGGGGGACGGCAACATCCAATATGCCACCATCACCACGATCTCGGAGTCTCCCATCCAGGCGGGTCTCTTGTGGGTGGGAACGGACGACGGCAACGTGCAGGTCACCCGCGATGGGGGCCGTACCTGGACGGCGGTCCATGACAACATCCCGGGCCATCCGGGCTATTGGGTAAGCCGGGTGGAGGCTTCTTCCCACTACCTTGGCACGGCTTATGTGTCCGTGACGGGCTACCGGCACGACGATTTCCGTCCCTTCCTCTACAAGACCACGGATTTCGGCGCCACCTTCACAAGCATTGCGGCGAATCTGCCCAACGAGCCCATCAACGTGATCCGGGAGCACCCGGCCAATCCCAATCTGCTGTTCGTGGGAACCGAGTTTGCCGTATACGTCTCGGTGGATGGGGGGAGGAGCTGGACCCGCATGAAGAACAACATGCCCACCCAGCCCGTGCACGACCTGAAGATCCACCCCCGGGAGAACGACATCATCGTGGCCACCCATGGCCGGGGAATCTACATCGCGGATATCAGCGCCCTGGTGGAGGTCACCCCCGAGGTGATGGCCCGGGACGCCTACTTCTTCCAGCCCGAGTCCAAGGTCCGGTGGGTGGCTGCTGATCTTCGCCACTCCCCTTCCAAGAATTACGCGGGGGAGAGCGAGCCCCAGGCCATCGTCTTTTACTACCATCTCAAAAGCACGGCTCCCTCGCCGGTGACCTTTACGGTGTATCAGGGGCAGACCCCCATCGCTACCGTCCAGGGCCCGGCTGAAGCGGGGATCCACAAAGTCCAGTGGGCGATGGACCGCCGACTGGAGGGGGCTCAGGTTCCGGCCGGCGGCCCGCCTGCGGGCGGACAAGCGGGGCGTGGCCCTGGCCAGGTCCGGGGACAACCTGCGCCCCCGGGGGAGTACCGGGTGGTGATGACCGTGGGGAACCGCGTGGTTCAGGAAAGGAGGGTATCCATCCTCAAGGATGAGTGGTGGATGACCCGGCAGAGGTGAAAGGTGCGGGGGGCGCTCAAGCCCCCCGTCCTGGTTCGGGGCGCCGTGGCGGGGAAGAAGGAGACCGCCCGAGGAGTCCCGGGGGGGAAGGGGTGCGAGGGATGATGGGCTCGGAGATGCCGGCCGGAGGGGAAGGACAAGACAGCCGCGACCCAGGAGTCGACTCATGGGGAAGACCCTCATCGAAAAGATTATCGGATCCCATGCGGGACAGCAGGTGCAACCCGGCGACATCGTGGACGTGACCATCGATGTCCGGGCGGCCAGGGACTTCGGGGGGGCCAACGTGGTGAAGAATCTTCGGGAGCATGCCCTTCCCGTAGTGGATCCGTCCCGGACCGTGTTCACCTTCGATTGCAACCCCACGGGGTCCGATCAAAAATATGCAGCGCATCAGCACCTCTGCCGCCAGTTCGCCCGGGAATGGGGAATCCCCGTCTACGATATCGACGCCGGGATCGGAACCCACTTGGCCATCGACGAAGGTCTGGTGGTGCCAGGATCCACTTTCGTGTCCA
>JAUQOX010000028.1 GCA_030550695.1 Gemmatimonadota bacterium
TGGAGAAGCTCTACCGAGGCGCTCATGGATGCAGGGGAGGGCGGCTCAAGGAGCAGGTCGGGGTGGCACCGGGGTGGCGAACGCGTTATTGATGGAACCTGTGCATTCTAGGGGTTTTTTCGTCGGGACACCAGCAGAAAGCCCTTCTTCCCGCTCAAGCCATCCAGGGGAACCCATGCGATTCGAGACCATCGCCATCCACGCCGGGGGGGAACCCGATCCGGAAACGGGGGCCATCGCCCCACCCCTCCACCTCAGCACGACGTTCGAGCTGAGCCCCGACAGCCGCCCCCTTCGGGGCTACCGATATGCCAGGGAAGCCAACCCCACCCAAACCCGGCTGGAGATCGCCCTGGCCGCCATGGAAGGGGGCGAAGGGGCCCTCTTCTTCGCCTCGGGAATGGGCGCGGGCGCCGCCCTGGCCCAGAGCTTGGAGCCCGGCTCCCGGATCCTCCTCACCCACGACTCCTATTACGCCTTCCAACTCTTGGCCAAGGACTATCTGGAGCCCTTCGGGTTTCGGTGCGAGCGGGTCCCTGTGGGAGATCCCGAGGCTCTGGCCCGCGCCCTTCGGGAACCGGCAGCGCTGGTGTGGGCGGAGACGCCGTCCAACCCCCTGCTGAACATCACCGACATCGGCCTCACCGCCGCTTTGGCCCACGAGGCCGGCGCCCGGCTCCTGGTGGACGGCACCTTCGCCACCCCGGCCCTGCAACGCCCCCTGGAGTTGGGCGCCGATTTCGTCCTGCACTCCACCACCAAATACCTGGGCGGGCATAGTGATGTGTTGGGGGGGGCCGTGGTGTTTGCCCGGAAAGACTCCTTCTTCGAGCGGGTCCTCCACACCCGCCGGATCCTGGGTGCTGCGGGATCGCCCTTCAATGCCTGGATGGTCCTTCGGGGGGCGCGTACCCTGGCGGCACGGATGCGGGTCCATTCGGAAAACGCCCAGAGGCTTGCGGAATTTCTGGCCACCCACCCCCGGGTGGAAAAAGTCCACTACCCGGGCCTCCCTCACCATCCAGGCCACGAGATCGCCCGGCGCCAGATGCGGGCTTACGGCGGGATGCTCTCCTTCGAAGTGAAGGGGGGAAGGGAGGCGGCCATCGGGGTGGTGGCAGCCCTGAAGATTTTCGTGCGCGCCACCAGCTTGGGAGGGGTCGAGAGCCTTGCGGAGCACCGCTGGAGCACGGAGGGCCCGGGCTCCACGACCCCGGAGGGGCTCGTTCGCCTTTCGGTGGGGCTGGAGCACCCCGACGATCTCGTGGAAGATCTGGCACAGGCCCTGACCACCCGGGCCTAGGCCGGCCCACCCCGAATCCTTCGGCCCCGGGGCTCACTCCCCCGGGCCGGGTCCGGGATGGGGGGGTGGGAAGGGATAGGCCGTCGGGTGGTCCGGGGGCACCTCCCGCGCCTTCCCCGACCAGGCCAGCACGTCCACCCGGAAGACGGCGGTGCGGGAGGCCTCCTCCGGCGAAAGCTCCCGGTAGTCCCGGCCCCCTTCCAGGTGGGGGGCGTACTTCTCCATGAGGAGCCGAAGGCCGTATTCCCCCTCCTGGGGATCCTCCACCACCCTTCCCCGCCCGAAGACCACCACGCTGGCGTACTCCAGGCTGAATTCTGCCGCCTCGGGTGCCGGCACGATCCGACCCATTTCGAAAACCGCCAGGGCCACATTGTGCTGGGGCTCCGGAAGGGGGGCAGGGCCGGCCACCGCCCCTCCTTCCGCGCCGGGGCCAGGGGGGGGCACCACAGGCAGGCGCAGGGCCCTTTCGGCCGATGCCCCTCCTCCCTCTCCTTCCCCCCTCCCCAGCAGCTCCCCCAGGGGACCCCAGGCGGTGAAACCGGTGCTCCCCTGAAGATTGCGGTAGGTGCGGCCCTTGGGACCGGTGTGAAAGTAGAGGGCCTCCTGGGAGGGATCGTAGACGAAGAGGATAGGGATGGGGTAGGGGCGACCCTCCTTGACGGTGGTCAGGACAGCGGCCCCGGCGCGGGCCAGGAAGCTTCGGATCCACGCCTCGTCTTTTCCCCGTTCCTGCCGCCTGGGGTAGAGCAGAAGGGGCTTCCCCCGCCGGAACCAAGGGGGCGAAGTGTCGGCCCCGGACACGGCCATCTCTACCTTCTCCGGCCGTCCAGAGCCTCGATGGTGGCCAAGGACGGTCCCCTCTCCCTTTGGAGCCTGCGGGCTACCGCCTCCGCCTCCCGCCAAGCCCTCAGGAGGTTCTCCCCGGCCAACTTCCGAAGGTCCTCCTCGGACCACCCCCTCCGGGACAACTCCGCAAACAGGGCCGGAAACTTGGACACATCTTCCAGGCCCACCGGGGTGGAAGAAATCCCGTCGAAGTCGCTCCCGATCCCCACGTGGTCCACCCCCGCCACCTTCCGGACGTGCTCGATATGGTCCGCTACATCGGCCAACGTGGCCCGCGGCGCCCCTTCGGGAGGGCCCTGGTAGGTCCGCACGGCTTCGTTCACGAAGCTGGGAACGAAGGTCACCATGACCACGCCGCCGTTGGCCGGCATTCGCCGGAGAATGTCGTCGGGGACGTTCCTGGGATGGTCCGTAAGGGCTCTGGCGGAGGAGTGGGAGAAGATCACCGGAGCTTCCGACACCTCCAGGGCGTCGGCCATGACCTTCGGGGAGACATGGGAAAGGTCCACCAGCATTCCCAGTCGGTTCATCTCCCGGACCACTTCCTTGCCGAAGGGAGTGAGTCCCCCATGCCTTTCCTCGTCGGTGGCGGAATCGGCCCAGTCGATGGTGCTTCCGTGGGTGAGGGTCATGTAGCGCACCCCCAGGTCGAAGAAGGCCCGGAGGGCGCCGAGGGAGTTCTCGATGGCATGTCCCCCCTCGATCCCCAGCATAGACGCGATCTTACCCGCCCCGAAGATCCGCTCCACATCGGACACCGAGGTGGCCAGTTCCAATTCATCGGGATAGCGGGAAATGAGCCGTCGGGCGAGCTCGATCTGTTCCAACTGGATCCGGGCCGCGCCCTCTTCCCTCGCCGAGGCGGGAATGTAGACGGACCAGAACTGGGCACCCACCCTGCCGTCCCGCAGCCGGGGCAGATCGGTGTGGCCCGGCGTTCGGCCCCGCAGGTCGTAGGCCGCCAGGTCCATGGGGGCGGCGCGGTTCCCCCGTATGGCCCAGGGCAGATCGTTGTGACCGTCCACCAGGGGCGTGGTGGAGAGGACGCGCCGGGCTCTCTCCCAATCCTCCGGCGAGGGCTGAGGCAGGTGTCCCTGGGCCGCGGCCGGGCCGAGGACGACCCAGACCGAGGCCGCTCCGACGAGCACCGCCGTCGGGATGCGAAGGGCAGTTCGAGTCCGCTCCATGGGTTCTCCTTCCAGGATGACGGGTCTTAGGGCACTGAGGACCGGCAACCGCCGGGGAAAAGGCTTGCTCCCTCTCAGACAGGGCGGTTCTTCCCTGGGGAGACGGCCGGCCACGACACCCGGCTCCCTCCCACCGCCGCCGAAGTTCAGCCTTCCCCTTGGAGGAACCGCGCCGGCGCCCCGCTTCTCCACAGCTCCTCCACCCTGTCCACGACATATTCGGCAAAGGGGAAGGCGCAGGTGAAAGCCGGCGAGACTGCGTTGAGAATGTGCAGGCTGGAGCCGTCTCCCTCCAAGACGAAGTCCATCACCATCTCCCGGTGTTCCCTGTGAACGAGCTGGGCTCGGATCCCCGGTCTCCCCCATACCCGGAAAGAGTCCATGGGGGTTCCCCGGACCAGTTTGGCCGCCTGGCGGACCAGCACCGGCCTGAGGTACTTCCGAAGCTCCTCCCAGGCGATCTCGCGGAATTGGAAGTCGTTGCGAAGGAACAGGAGGGCTTCGGTGCCCAGGATCTCGAGGGCTTCCCGGAGCCGGAAGTTCTGCCAGCCCTGGTAGTTCTCCCGCCAGAAGGCTGGCGTGGCGGTGGGGCCGATCTTGACCTCTCCCCGCACCGTCACGGTGAAATGCACCCCCAGCCAAGGACGGGAAAGCTTGGGCACAGGGTAGATGTGCACACGGGGCCGAAGGCGGGGGGGGGTTCCGTAGAGGTAGAGCCCCTTGAAGGGCAGGATCTCGAAATCTCTGCCGAAGCCGTAGAGCTGGGCCAGCTTATCCGCATAGAGACCGGCGGCGTTGATCAGGAAGCCCGGCTCGAAGGTTCCCGACGAGGTGAGGAGTTTCCTCTCCTCCCTACCCCAAGCCCGGGCACCCAACACGATCTCCACCCCGAGGGCACGGCACTCCCCCGCCAGGGCCCGGGTGGCCTCCAGGGGATCCACCGAAGCGGTGTTCGGGGAAAAGAGGGCCCGCTCCCAGGTACGGGCGGCGGGGTCGATCTCCCGGGCCTGGACCTCGTCCACCTCTTCCAGCACCACTCCGTTGCGGTCTCCTCGCCGTTTGAGCTCGGCCAACCCGGCCAGTTCCTCGGGTCCTTGGGCCACGACCAGCTTTCCGCATCGCAGGATGGGAAGCCCCCGCTCCAGGCAGAACTCCGTCCAGCGCCGGTTCCCCTCCCGGCAGAAGCGGGCTTTGAGGGAATCGGCGCTGTAATAGAACCCTGCATGGAGGACACCGCTGTTGCGGCCCGAAGCGTGGAGGCCTACTTCGGGTTCCTTTTCCAACACGGTCACCCGAGCCCGGGACCAGCGGAGCTTTGCCTCCCGGGCCACGGCGAGCCCCACGATTCCCCCCCCAACCACCAGGAGATCCGGACGCAAGTAGGGGTACGACATGACCACCTCGTAGGGAATTCCGGCAACGGCCCCCGGAAGGAACAGCCTCCCCCCCATCGGGTCAAGGGGCCCACGGGCCCCTTAACGAAACTCTCCCCTCGAAAGTCCGTAAGGCAGGTCGGAGGACGCGACGGTCGTCGGCCTCCCCGCAAGGGTCCGAGGAACCGCCGTCCGGTTCCCCAGCCGATGGCACCCGGAGCTTTTCACGAGAGGAGGAGGGGATGAAGACAGGATCGGAGGAATCCTATCCACCCACGAGGGGCGGAGTGCTGGGCGAGTTCTTCCAGGAACTCGACCGGCGGCGGGTGTTCCGCTCGGCCCTTGCCTATGCGGCGGGGGCGTTCGTCCTCCTGCAAGTGGGGGAGATTGTGCTCCCCGCTTTCCAGGCGCCGGAATGGACCATGAGGGTCCTGGTCCTCTCGGCCTTCTTGGGTTTTCCTCCCGCCCTATGTCTGGCGTGGGTCTTTGACCTCACCCCTGAAGGCCTTCGTCGTTCAGCGCCGCAGGCCACCGGGGAAACAGGCCTGGCCGGGGCCTGGGCAAGGGAAGCGCGCCCTGCCACCACAACCCTGCCCCGGGTGGCCCTCCTCGTGGTGACCCTGGCAACGGCGGGGGCGGTATGGTGGTGGAGCGTCCGGGAGGCTTTGGGGACATCGGCGACCCCCAGCCCGGAGGAGGAGGCCGGGCCGGTGGTGGCTGCCCGGCAAAACTTCCGGACGCCCTTGCCCTTCCTGGCCGTTCTCCCGTTGGAGGTTTTCGGTGAGGACCGGAGGGCAACCCTCTTGGCCGAGTCGCTCCATGAGGAGGTCATCGCCCAGGTGGCCCAGGGGCCCTTTGTCCAGGTGGCTTCCAGGACCTCGGTGTCGAACCTGGAACTCGAGGGAAAGACCCTGCCGGTGATCGCCGAAGAGTTGGGAGTGGATCTGGTCTTGGAGGGCTCGGTGGCCCAGGTGGGGAACCGGGTGCGGATCACCTTCCAGCTCATCCAGGGTCCTACCGATCGGCATCTCTGGGCAAAGAGCTGGGATGGGACCCTGGACGATCCCCTGACCTTCCAGCGGGAGGTAGCTCGGGCTGTGGCCCAGGAGCTGAACCAGCGGGTGCGGTCCGCCCCCGACACCCCCTCCAGGCGCGGTGCCTCCCCCCCACCCACCCCCCGGGGCGCGTCGGCGGCAAGGCTCTCCCGGGTTTCGTAGGCTTCGGTCCGGAAGGGTCCGGGACGAGCCCCCGACCTTCGCCCGCCAGGGGCCACTCTCCCCAAAGCGGCACAGGACACCTAAAATCCAGGAGTCCGCCACCTCCTCGAGAGAGGTCGTCATGTGCCGTTCCCTGCCTCGCCTTCCGAGATGGCTTTTTCCGGTCCTGGTGGCTTGTCCCGGCCTCCTGCTCCTCGGCCCCACCCTTCTTCGCGCCCAGGATCGGGCTCCCGCCTCTTTCGCCCAGGCTTGGGTCCGCCTCAGCACCGAGCTCAGGGATACCCTCCGGAGTCAGGGGATGGTGGGTGCGGCCTGGGCCTTTGTCCGGGAGGGTCAGCCCGTGGCGTGGGAAACCTTCGGCTACGCCGACCTGGAAACGGGGCGGCGGGTGGACTCCGCCACCATCTTCCATTGGGGGTCCGTCACGAAGACCCTCACGGGTGTCGCCATCCTGCAACTTCGGGACCGGGGCCTCTTGGGCTTGGACGACCCCGTTGTCCGATATGTGCCCGAACTTCGCCAGGTGTACAACCCTTACGGCTCCATGGAAGCCGTGACCCTCCGGCAGCTCCTGTCCCACACCGCCGGCTTTCGGGGGCCGACCTGGCCCTGGGGAGGCGATCAGCCCTGGCACCCCCACGAACCCACCCGGTGGGAGCAGCTGGTGGCGATGATGCCCTACACCGAGATCCTGTTCCCGCCGGGCAGCCGGTACTCCTACTCGAACCCCGGGATCGTCTTTGCCGCCCAGGCCCTGGAGCGGCTGACCGGTGAGGAGTGGGAGGTCTATGTGGAAAAAAACCTTCTCCGGCCGCTGGGCATGCACCGGAGTTACTTCGACTTCACCCCCCGCCATCTCCTCGGAGACCGTTCCAACAACTACACCGTGCGAGACGGGGTGCCCATCCCCAACGGGCTTGACTTTGATACGGGGATCACGGTGTCCAACGGAGGCCTCAATGCCCCCCTGGGAGACATGATCCGGTACCTGGCGTTCCTCACCGACGCCGGCCGCCCCGAGGCCCGGACCCTTTACCGGCAGGTCCTGGACCGGTCTTCCCTGGAGGAGATGTGGCGGGAGCAGGTTGCGGTTTCGGAGAACGCAACGCTCCGGGAGGCCATGGGCCTCACCTTCTTCCTTTTGGACCACGGGGGCCTTCGGTACATCGGGCACACGGGAAGCCAAAAAGCTTTTCAAGCCTTCCTGTACTTCGATCCTGAGGTGCGAACGGGGGCCCTGGCCGCCTTCAACACCACGGGGGAAGGACCCCAGGGGCGGCCCGCCACCCGGGCCATCCTGAACTGGCTGCGGGAGCGGATGTTCGCCGAGATCTTCCCCCTCTTCCGATAGGGCCCTCCCTTCCCGGTCCGGGTCTTTCCCCCCGGAGTCGCCGTCCGGTCCCAGGGACCGGTCAGCCCCGAGAGAGGTTCTCTTGCGATACCTTGAAGTACAATGTATAGTACTTCAAGGTGTCGGAAGGCGATCGGCCCCTACGTTCGGAAGGAATCTCCATGGAGATCAGCAAGGATCTCATCGCTGCCTCCTCGACCCCCCTGGTCCTGGCCATCCTGGCCGAAGGGGACAGCTACGGCTACGCCATCCTCAAGCGGGTGCGGGAGCTGTCCGGAGGCGCCCTGGAATGGACGGATGGGATGCTCTACCCCGTCCTCCACCGGCTCGAACGGCTGGGGCTCATCGAGGCCCGATGGGAGGTGGCGGAAAGCGGTCGCCGCCGCAAGTACTACCGCATCACCCCCAGGGGGACGGCCCAGCTCCACGAAGAGCGGAGGCAGTGGCAGGCGGTGGACGCCACCCTTCGAAAGCTCTGGTCCGTCTCGTTCTCCCCCCCACCCCCCCTCCTCCGACCGGACCCGCCGGCCCCCGCCGGCCTGTGCCCCCAGGGAGCCTGACCATGCCCCTAGCCCCCGACTCCTCCTGGCTGGAGGAGCAGATTGCCCGATGGCGGACCTATCTGCTCCACCGGCGGACCATCGACTCCACGGACGCTGCCGAGCTGGAAGATCACCTGCGGGAACAGGTGAGCGCCCTCCTGGAGGCCGGGCTCGCCCCGGACGAGGCCTTTCTGGTGGCCGTGAAGCGGATGGGAGACCTCGATGCCGTGGCACGGGAGTTCGCCCGGGAGCATTCGGACCGCCTGTGGAAACAACTTGTCTTCGTGCCTTCGGCGGCGCCGGAGGGGGGGAGCCGGGCTGGGAAGGAGGCGGTGGCGGCTCTGGCTTTGGCCGTGGCGGCCGCGATGGCCGTGAAGCTTCCCGCCCTTTTCGGGCTGGGGTTGGACAGCCATTCGGGCTTCTACCTGCGAAACGCTTCCCTTTTTGTCCTTCCCTTTCTGGCGGGCTACTTCGCCTGGAAGCGCAGCCTTCCTCCCCGGACCCTCCAGACGTTGGGGGCGCTGTTCGTGGCGGCGGCCGTGCTGGCCAACCTTTACCCCTTCCAGGGCCCTCAAAGCCACACGGAGATCCTGGTGGCGATCCATCTGCCCATCGCCCTCTGGCTGGTGGTGGGGGTCGCGTATGCCGGGCCCCGTTGGCGGGATCCAGCGGGCCGCATGGACTTCATCCGCTTTTCGGGGGAGATCTTCATCTACTACGTGCTGATCGCCTTGGGGGGCGGGGTCCTCACGGGCTTTTCCGTCATGATCTTCGAATCCATCGGCCTGAAGATCGAGCCCTTCGTCGAGGAATGGCTCATCCCTTGCGGCGCAGCGGGAGCCGTCCTGGTGGCGGCCTGGCTGGTGGAAGCCAAGCAAAGCGTCATCGAAAACATGGCGCCGGTCCTCACCCGCCTCTTTACCCCCCTCTTTGCTGCCGTGCTCCTCGTATTCTTGGGGACCCTGGCCTGGACGGGCCGGGGGTTGGAAATCCAGCGGGACGTTCTGATCGGGTTCGATCTCCTCTTGGTGGTGGTCCTGGGCCTTCTCCTCTACTCCGCCTCGGCCCGCGACCCCAAGGCCCCTCCCGGCTGGTTCGATACCCTCCAGGTGGTCCTGGTCCTGAGCGCCCTGGCGGTGGACGCCGTGGCCCTGTGGGCCATCGTGGGAAGGATCTCCGAGTTCGGATTCACACCCAACCGGGTGGCGGCCCTGGGGGAGAATCTGATCCTGTTGGGGAACCTGTCCTGGTCGGCCGTCCTCTACCTGAGGTTCCTCGTGGGCCGAGGCCCGTTCTGGGCCCTGGAGGCGTGGCAGACCCGGTATCTTCCGGTTTACGGGGCTTGGGCCGTATTCGTGGTGGGGGTCTTCCCACCGCTCTTCGGCTACCGGTGAGGACCCCGCCCCGGGGGGCTCTCCCCCCGCCCCCGGCGTCTGGGGGCGGCTACCCTCGCGTCGGCTCTCCGGCACGACCCCCCGCCGGCTCCTCGATCCTGCGGGTACCGGGTACCGGACCGGGAGGTGAGGGCACCTCTACAGCACCCCCGAGCTCTCCCTTCCTTCCCCCCTTCAGGCGGGTGTCTCCTCCATGGAGGGCTTCTCCTCCTCCGGGGGTTCCACCAGGCGGGTCTCGTCAGGAAGATTCGGTACCACGCACAGGAACTCGAAGGGCTCGTCTCCCACCACGGCGTAGGAATGGGGCACCCCCGCCGGAATGAAGACCACGTCGTCCTTCTTCACTTCCGCCACTTCCTCCCCGATCACCACCCGGGCCCTTCCCCGGAGAACGTACTGCTCGTGTTCCACGGTGTTGGTGTGGAGGGGCATCCCGCCGCCGGGTTGCATGATGAACTTCCGAAGGGCGAAATGGGGAGCCTCGTCGGGGCCGATGAGGACTTGCCTGGTGGTGCCCGTCCCGGCGGCGACCACCTCCTGGGGAACGGTTCGGCTCGGCCGGATGGTCATGGGGGGACTCCTGGTGCAGGGAAGGGAGAAGGATCCGATCAAGAAAATTTGATGTTCCCCACCTGCCCTGGCCAGAAGGGCCGACCGGCGCCGGTGCTCCGGCTGAAACCGTCGGTCCGGGGGGTAGGAACCCACCAAGACATCTACACAGCCCGTGCGCCGAGGGTCTCGGGCCCCTACTTTGTCCCGTCGAGTCCGGAACGGGACGCACCACGCCGGAACGCGTGGTCCTTCGGCCGTACACCTTGCAGGGCCGGAGCTTCGTATTCCGGCACGGAGAGCACCACAACCCAAACGCCGACCCTATGACAGCAGGAGACTTGCCGTGCTCACCCACGAGCCCTATAAGATCAAAACGGTTCGCCCCCTGGCTTTCCCCACGCTGGAGGAGAGGAAGAAGTACCTGGCCGAAGCCCGGTTCAACACCTACTGGCTCCTCCCCAACCAGGTCACCTTCGACATGTGTTCCTACGGAACCGGAGCCATGAGCCAAGAGCAGCGGGCCGGCCAGCTCCTGGGAGACGAAGCCTACGCGGGAGCCAGGAATTTCGAGGCCCTGGAAGGCGCGGTGAGGGAAGTCTTCGGACATTCCTATGTGTGCCCCACCCACAATCTCCTGGGCGCGGTGAAGCTGGTGGTCTCTACCTTGGTGCCCGCAGGATCCGCCATCCCCACCAATTCCCGCAACCACACGGATCTCCTCCTGCCCCGGGGTCTTCAGGCCCCCTACATCCGGGATGAACAGGAGCCGATCTTCACCGGCAATACCCAGATCGGGCTCCTGGACTGGACTTTGGCGGAGTCCTCGGTCCCCCTGATCCTCCTGGAGGCCTTCGCCGACGGCCAACACCCGTTCTCCCTGGAGAATCTGCGGGAGGTGCGGGCCCTTGCCGACCGGAAAGGGATCCGACTGGTCCTGGACGGGAGCCGGATCGTGGAAAACGCCTGGTACATCCAGAAGCACGAGCGCGGTCAGGCCGACCGCTCCATCGCTGAGATCGCCCGTCAGATTGCCAAGACCGCCCATGTGTTCATGCTGGACGGCGGCCACGACGCCCGGAGCAACACGGGGGGGTTCCTGTCCACGGACCACCCCGACGACCACGAACGCTTCATGAACGAGGTGGTGGTCTACGAGGGACTCCATACCTACGGCGGGATGGCCGGGCGAACCATGGAGGTGCTGGCCAGAGGTCTCGTGGAGATGGTGGGTGAGGAGGAAGCCCACTGGATCATGGAGCAGAACGAGCGCTTCACCCAGCGGCTGAGGGACGGGGGTATTCCCCTGGAGCGGGGGTGCGACGGCGCGTATATCCTGGCCGACGCCTTCCTCCCCCATGTCAAGGAATACCAGCAGGAGACCCTGGCCGCTGCCCTGTACCTGTTGTCGGGGATCCGCACCATGGCTTCGGGGTTGGTCGGCAAGGATACTCTGCTCCCTGTACAGGTGCCTCGGCTGGCCATGACCAACGATCAGCTGGACCAGGTGGCCGACGCCATCGTGCACCTCCATGCCCAGGCCGACCGTATCCCACCGCTCCAGCTGAAGAGGGGCGGGCGTTGGCGGGATCAACTCGTCTTCCATTGGGTGTTCCCCGATCTCCAGCCCTTCGAGCTGGACACCTTCCCCTTTGAAATCCACACCATCGAGAGGGTGGGGGTGCTGTCCCGGGAGGCCCGTGAGAAGGCCATGCGGGCCGCCGGCTACAACACCTTCCTTCTCCGGTCGGCGGACGTCACCATCGACCTCCTCACCGACTCGGGCACAGCGGCCATGAGCGTGGACCAATGGGCCGCCTACGAAGGCGTGAGGGCCAGCGCGGCCACCTCCAGCGAGTACCTCGATTTTGTGGAGGCCATCCGGGAGGTCTACGGCTATCGCTACGTGATCCCCACTCATCAGGGTCGAGCCGCCGAGCACATCCTGAGCCAGACCCGCATCAAGCCCGGTCAACTGGTACCTGGCAACATGTACTTCACCACCACCAAACTGCACCAGGAGCTGGCCGGCGGCGTCTTCGTGGATGTCATCGTGGACGAGGCCCACGACCCCACCAGCGATTACCCCTGGAAGGGCGACATCGACCTGGCCAAGCTGGACCGGGTGGTGCAGGAGCATCAGCCCGAGAACATCGCCTACATCTCTTTCGAGCATTCCGTGAACATGGCCGGGGGGCAGCCCGTGTCCATGGACAACATGAAGGAGGTGTACGAGTACTGCTCCCAGCTGGGGATTCCGGTGTTCTTCGATGCCACCCGGGCCGTGGAGAACGCCTACATGATCCAATGGAAGGACCCCCGCTATGCCCGCACCCCCGTCAAGGACATCCTGCGGGAGATGATGCTGTACGGCGACGGTTGCACCGTGAGCGGCAAGAAGGACTACCTGATCAACATCGGCGGGTGTCTCGCCTTCCGGGACAACGCGGAGTGGGCGGCTGAAGCCGAGGAGATGGTGCGGGTCTACGAAGGGAACGTCACCGACGGCGGGCTCGCGTCTGCCGACCTGGCGGCCATGGCCCGGGGGATCCGGGAGATGGTGGACGACCGCTACATCCGGGCCCGGGTCCAGCAGACCCAATACCTGGCCAGGCTACTCCAGGAGGCGGGCATCCCCATCGTGCTGCCTCCGGGGACCCACGCCATCTTCTTGGATGCCAAGCGCTTCCTGCCCCATCTGGACCAGGACGAGTACCCTGCCCAGCGGCTGGCGGCGGAGATCTACATCGAAAGCGGCGTGCGGACCATGGAGCGGGGGAATGTCTCGAAGGGGCGAGATCCCGCCACCGGTGAGAACTACCGCCCCGCTCTGGAACTGGTTCGTCTCACCCTGCCTCGGCGGGTCTATACGAACGACCACATGCGGGCCGTGGCGGAGGCCGTGATCCGGGTCTGGAACCGTAGGGAAGAGATCCGGGGACTCCGCTTCGTCTACGAACCGGAGAAGCTGCGCTTCTTCCAGGGGCGGTTCGAAAGCCTTTGAGACCTTTCTGCGAGGGGGGGGCGGCGGCACCCTCCCCCTTCGCGGCCCCCAATCCGGAGTTGCCCAAGAACCTTTTCATGGAGGTCCACATGGCCATCAGCTCCCCCTCGGCCTTTGCTGGCTTGTCTCGGCGTGTGGCGAAAGGGACGGCCGCCCTGTGCGCCGTGCTCGCCACGGCGGCGGCCTTCGCCTCCTTGGCGGGAGGCCAACCGACTCCGGCCGCCGAACGGATGGCCATGTACGAGGCCCACAGGGCCCTCGTGGAGGCCTCACCCTTCAAGAACCTCCCCTGGCAGTTCCTGGGCCCCACCAACATCAGCGGGCGGATGACCGACGTGGACGTGGTAGCCCCCAAAGGGAAGAACTACACCATCTATGTGGCCGGGGCCTCCGGGGGGGTTTGGCGGACCCGCAACGAGGGGGTGACCTGGGAGCCCATCTTCCAGCATGCCGCCTCCACCTCCATCGGAGACGTCACCGTCGCCCCTTCCAACCCCAACATCATCTGGGTCGGGACGGGGGAGGCCAACATCTTCCGGTCTTCCTTCGCCGGCGCCGGCGTGTACAAGTCCATCGACGCAGGGCAGACCTGGACCCATATGGGCCTGGCCGGGACCCATACCATCCCTCGCATCGTCATTCATCCCACAAATCCGGACATCGTTTACGTGGCGTCGTCCGGAGCCGAATGGACCTTCAATGAGGACCGGGGTCTCTACAAGACCACGGACGGCGGGAGGACCTGGAGCAAGATTTTCTACGTGAACGACCAGACGGGCGTCATCGATCTGGTGATGCACCCCCGGGATCCGAACATCCTCTTCCTCGCAACCTGGCAGCGTATCCGCCTCAAGTGGAACGATCCCCGCACCTTTCCCCATTACACCGGGAGCGCCATCTACAAGAGCACCGACGGAGGCCGTAGCTGGAAAGAGATCACCCGCGGGCTTCCTGCACCCCACCATCGGGGACGCATCGGCATCGACATCTCCCGGTCCAACCCCAACCTGCTCTATGCCTTTGTGGACAACTACGAAATAGCCCGGCAAGCGCCCCCGGGGGCTACGGATGCTTACGGACGCCCCCGAGGTCCCGTGATCAAGGGAGCCACCGTCTACCGCAGTGACGACGGGGGGGAGAGCTGGCGCCAGGTGAGCGAGCCCGGCCCCTTCATGGAGAACTTCTCGGGGACCTACGGATGGGTCTTCGGACAGATCCGGGTGGATCCCAACCTGGAGAACCGCGTCTATATCGGGGGCATCCAACTCGGAGTCTCCGACGACGGCGGGCGGACGTTCCGCGTCCTCCGGGGGATGCACGTGGACCACCACGGGCTCTGGATCGATCCCGACAACTCCGACTATCTGGTCAACGTCAACGACGGGGGGGTGGCCATTTCCTACGACGCCGGGGCCAACTGGCGCACCTTTTACGACAATCTCCCCCTGGTCCAGTTCTTCAACGTAGCCTACGACATGCGCGAACCCTTCCGGGTCTACGGATCCATCCAGGATCACGGAAGCTATTGGGGGGTGGTGGACCTCTCCCGGGGCCGGCACAACATTCCCGCCGTACAGTTCCAGAGCGCCCCCGGCGGGGAGGGCAGCATCCATGCCATCGATCCTACGGATCCCAACACCGTGTACTCCGCCGGTTTCTATGGGAGCCTCCAGCGCACGGACATGGCGGCAGGGCAAACCACGAGCATTGTGCCCCGGCCGGAAGCCGGAGAGCTTCCGTTCCGGGGACAATGGCTTGCACCCTTCATCCTTTCCCCCCACAACCCGCGGGTCATCTACCACGGCATGAACTATCTCTTCCGGTCCATGCACCGGGGTGAGTCGTGGGAACGGATCAGCCCGGACCTTTCCTTCAACGACCCCGAAAAACTGGGCGACATCCCCTACCAGACCATCTTTTCCATCGCCGAGTCCCCCTTCCAATTCGGTCTTCTTTATGTGGGCACGGACGACGGCCGGATCTGGCGGACCGACGACGGGGGCCGGAACTGGAAGGAGATCGGCCGGGGGGTGCCGGTGAAATGGGTGGCGGAGCTGGTGGCGTCGCAGTACGACCGGAACACCGTCTACATGGCCCAGAACGGACGACACGACGACGACTTCCAACCCTACCTTTGGAAGTCCACCGACCGGGGCGAAAGCTGGGTTTCCATCGTGAACAACCTCCCTTCAGGACCCATCAACGTCATCAAGGAAGATCCCAAGAACCCGCAGGTCCTCTATGCCGGCACCGACCTGGGCGTATACGTCTCGCTGAACGGCGGGCGGGAATGGCATGCTTTGCCGGGGGGGAACCTCCCCACTTCGTTCTTCCTGGACCTGGTCATCCACCCCCGGGACGACATCCTGGTGGCCGCCAGCCACGGCCGGGGGCTTTGGGCCCTGGACGTCCGCCCGCTACAGGCCCTCACCGCCGAGGTCCAGTCCAAGGCCGTGCACCTGTTTCCCCCCGAACCGGTTCGGGTAGGCGGCGGAGGACGGGGGGCCGCCTCGACCGCGGCCATCCAGTACTGGGTGGGGAGCCCGGCGCGCCAGGCTCTCATCCAGATCAAGGACTCCGGGGGGCGTACCGTGCGCGAATTGACGGGATCGGCCGACCGGGGGTTCCAGATGGTCCTTTGGGACCTCGCACCCGCAGCGGCCGTGCCGGCTGGGGGAGGGCCGGGGGGCAGCCAGGCGCGGGTCGCCCCCGGCTCGTACACCGTCACGGTCACGGTGGGGACCTCCACCTCGGAGGGCCGGCTCGAGGTGGTGAGGTGAGGCCCCCTTCCGAAGGACGCGGCTCGACCCCCTCATCGGCCGGTCGGGGACCCGGCCCAGCCCGCCATGAGGGCCGTGTGCGTCCGTGTCTCCTTCAGGCCAAAGGATGGGTCCGCGTGGGGATGGGTGGTCTCCTCTGTGGTCTCCTTTGGGCAGGGTGCGGGGGGGATGCGCGCCCCAAAGGCAGCTCCACCGAGGGGGAGGCAGGGGGTGGGGCGAGGCTCTCCGAGCCGGGAGGCTCTCGGGAACCATCGGCCCTCCAGGGGACTCCTTCTCAGCCTCCCCCAGCCCCGCCGCCCGCCATGGGGGCAGCAAACCTGGAAGAGCTGGAGGCCTTTCTGGCAGAATACCGGCAGCTCGTGGAGGAATATTGCGCCTATGCGGACCGCTTCGCCTCCGCCTCTCCCCGGGAGCTCAACGACATGGCCCGAGAGCTGGCACCCGTGGCCCGCCGGGTCGGCGAAGCCGCGAACAAGGCCAGGAGCCTGCTGGGGACGGCACCCCCCGGCGTCCGGGAACCGTTGGACTCGCTCCACGCCCAGGCCGTCGCCTGCGCCGAGAAGTTCGGCGATTGAGGGGCCCCGGGGTCCCGGTTTTCCTAGTCGGTTCGCGTGCCACCCCGTGTCTCGCCTTCGCCCAGGAGCAGACGCCCGATCACCTCCTGACGGAAACGGAAGATGCGCTCGAGCTTGCGTCGCACCCAGGGCAGGACCGGCGCGCTCCACGGCCAAAGGGGCAGGCTCCATCGCACCTCATCCCTCATGAGGGTTCCCCCCGCCGACTCTTCGAACGTGTGACGATGGATCCAGGTCCGGTACGGTCCCTTTTCCTGGAGATCGGTGAAAGCTCTGGGAGGGTCCCATTCCGTGATGCGGGTACGCCACCGGAAGGGGACACCCTCCAGACTCAGGCGATACTCGATGACAGCCCCTTCTGCCATAAGGATCGGAAGGGGGGAAAGGATCCGGAACCGAAGTTCAGGCGGCGTGATCCGTTCCAGGTTCTCCGCCGCCGCGAAGAAAGGGAACACTTCCAGCCGGCCAAGGGGGATCGAGGCCTCCGCACGGAGGAGGTGGAGGCCTCCCGGCCCTGGAGAGGTCCCGACGTCCACAAACCACCGGAAGGGCGCCGTCATCCTTTCCATCTCCCTCTTCCTTTTTCCCTCGGGTGGAGGTGTCTCGGCTGGACCGCCGACCGGATGCCCCTATACCCGAGGACCCGAGGAAGGTGCATCTTCCGGGACGGGGGAAGCCGCCGGTGGTTTCGCCTGCGCCATGGAGGATGCCCGTGAAGGCCGCCGTTCTCGTCATCTCCGATTCCGCCTTTGCCGGTGGGCGCCAGGACCGTTCCGGCCGGGAGATCCTCCGGCTCCTTTCCCGCTGGTCGGTGGAGGTGGCCTGCTACGAAGTCCTGCCCGACGACGAAGAGAGGATCTCTGCCCGTCTGGCGGAGCTGGTGGATCGGGAGGGGGTGCGGGTGGTCTTGACCACGGGTGGGACGGGCCTGGGACCCCGAGATCGCACACCCGAGGCCACACGGCGCATCCTCCACCGGGAAGTGCCGGGCATGGCGGAGGCCATGCGAAGCCACGGCAGGGAACGGACCCCCTTCGCCATGCTTTCCCGGGGGGTGGTGGGGGTGAGGGGCAACAGCCTGATCCTGAACCTCCCCGGCAGCCCCCAGGGGGCGGTGGAGAGCCTGGAGGCCGTCTTGCCCGCGCTTTTCCACGCCCTGTCCATGTTGGAGGGCGGCGGCCATCCGGAGCCATGAGGTGCCACCCCACCACCCCACCTACCCACCCCCCGAGGGTTCAGAGAAGGAGCCGGGCGAGGATCGCTCCCGCACCCGGCACACTTCGCAGGTAGTAGATAGCCCGCCAGGTCTCTTTCCACTCCTCGTCGAGGTCTCCATGGCGGCCCCTCCGCCGCAGCCGATCCGAGCGTGCCTGGTAAAGGGCCAGGGCCGCTGCCACCGAAATGTTCAGACTCCGGGTGAGTCCATCCATGGGGATCGTGCAACAACCGTCGGCCGAGGCAAGGAGACCTGAAGAAACGCCCTCCTCTTCGTTCCCGAACACCAAGGCGGCGGGCCGGGTGAAATCGACGGCCTCGATGGGTTCCCCTCCGTCCGGAACGGTGGCCAGGATCCGGTAGCCGGCTCGCCGGAGGGCAGGGACGGCTTCTGCCGCGTCGTTCCAGCGCCACACATCCAACCACCGTTCGGCGCCGGTGCTCGTCCGGTCCGACACCTTCACCTTGGTCACCGGTCCTGTGATGATCCCGAAGCCCAGATACCCCAGGGCCTCGGCACTCCGCATGACAGCACTCACGTTGCCCAGGTTGGCCAGTCCCTCCACCACCGGCACCGTTCCGTAGCAGCGCAGCTCCACGGCACGGTCCAGACGGGCCTTCCGTGAGGGGGTGAGGTGGTTTGCCAGAGCCGCTGCGATCCGGGCAGCCCCGCCGGCAGCCAGGTGAGGGGCCTCCAGCTCGACTCTCGCCCGGGGCCGCCCGACCGACAGCAGCGCCCGGGCCACTTCCTCCGCCAATGTTTCGAAGGGGGAACGGATCACCCGATCTTTCTCCTCCGTCGAGGTGCCTTCTTTCCGAAGGAACTGTCTCCCAAGCCGGCGCCACGGGGGTTCTGACGAGGAGTGCCCCCCTTCGGGGCACGTTTTCCCCGG
>JAUQOX010000243.1 GCA_030550695.1 Gemmatimonadota bacterium
TGCGGTCCACCTTCTCGTCCTGGTGAGCTGGAAGGGGGCTGTACCCTTGCCCCCCTTCGCCTCTGCGTCCGGCCCCCGGACAGCGGAGCCCCGCCCGCTGCCGGGGGGTGGGATGCAGGCCCTCCGTCTGGCACCTCCGGCGGAGGTGGTCATCGTCCCTCCCCAGGTGCCCCTGGTCACCTTGGAGACGGTGGAACCCCTAGAGATTCCCCCGGCACCCCCGGTGGATTTCTCGGCCCTCCCGGGGAACGTGCCGGGGTGGGGAGAGGGCCCCCCGGGCCTCAGGGGACGGGGGGGTGGGGGGGCAGGGGAGGAGGGGCTTTCCCGCCTGGTGCCGCCGGTGCCCAAGGGGATGATCATCCCCCCCACCCATCCCCGACTCCGGGGGCAGGAAGTGGAGGTCTGGGTGTTCGTGGACGCCTCGGGGAAGGTGGTTCCCGACTCCACCCGTTTGAGGCCGCCGACACCGGACCGGGGGTTCAACCAGCGCCTGATCCGGGAAGCGGCCGAGTGGGTTTTCCACCCTGCCCAACAGGGCGGTAGACCCGTGGCCGCCTGGTTCCCGTATCGCATCTCCATGTAGCCTTCCCGACGCCCACCGGTCCTCCTTCGTGCGCCATGCCGTATCCGGTCACCGTGGGAAGCTGCCTCCTGCCCCTCCGGGACGGGCCCGTCCGCTTCGAGCTTCGGCGATCCCGGCGCCGAACCATCGGAATCACGGTGGAAATGGGGGGCCGGGTGGTGGTGACGGCTCCTTTACGGGCTTCCATGGAACGGATCCGGGAGGCCCTGGAACGCCATCGGGGCTGGCTCCGGAGCCAGGTGGCCCGACTCCAGGAACTCGCCCCCCCGCCGCCTCCCCGGTGGTGCGAGGGGGAACGGCATCGCTTCCTGGGCAGGGAATATCCTTTGCACCTGGTACCAGCCCCCAGGCGGCGGGTCGCCCTCCGGGCCGGGTGCCTCCGGGTGGAACTCCCCCACCCCTCCGACCCCGAACAGGTCCGGAAGCTGGTGGAGGCGTGGTACCGGCACACGGCCAAGGCGGTTTTCGCGAGCCGGCTGGAAGATCTCGTCCGGCGGGCCACTCCCCTGGGTCTGGAAAGGCCGCCCGCCCTTACGGTCCGCAAGATGACCCGCAGGTGGGGGAGTTGTTCTCCCCGAGGGCGGATCCTCATGAACACCCATGCGGTCAAGCTGCCGAGGCGCCTGCTGGACTACGTGCTCCTCCATGAGTTGTGTCACCTGAGGGTACCCCACCACGGGCCTTCGTTTTGGAACCTCCTGGCCCGCTGTCTACCGGACTGGAAGGCACGGAAAGCCGAACTGGACCGGGAAGTCCTGTAGCGGTTCGTCAGCCTGCCGCCTCGTTTTCTCGGCCCCCCCCTCAAGTCGTCCCCTGTTCTTCCGATACTGGAACAGGGAGCAGATGCGGGGGGGGAGAGGGCTGGAACGACCCGAAGCCCCGCGGCTCCTGTATGTCCTGCTCCGGGAGAAGAGGGGTATGCCGCTCATACCTGCGGATAA
The DNA here is from genome assembly GCA_030550695.1 of Gemmatimonadota bacterium. GTDB lineage: Bacteria > Gemmatimonadota > Gemmatimonadetes > Longimicrobiales > Gaopeijiaceae > JAUQOX01. Next base: position 1,525 of record JAUQOX010000243.1, read on the forward strand.
GGCGAAGGCGGGGATGGTCCTGGCGGAGCCGGTGAGGGACCGCCGGGGGCGGCTTCTCCTGCCGGCGGGAAAGGTGCTGGAGGAGCGGTACCTGGAAGCCCTGCCCATGTGGGGGGTGACCCATATCGCGGTGGAAGGGGGAGCCGGCGCCGATGACGCCGAAGCGCCCCAGGATCCCTGGGAAGCCCTGGAGCCTTGGGCCGTGGCGCAGGCCACGCACGAACTGGAAGAAGTCTTCGCCCACGCCAACTGCTCCCATCCGTTGCTGGCCCTCCTCCACCGGACCCGGGTGTTGCGACGGGCCCTGGCCCTACAGCGGGGAGGCGGGAAGCATGACCCCTGACGCCGCCTTGAGGCCCTCCGAGCTGGTGCAAGGCTCGGTGAAGCTTTCTTCCCCCCCCCTCATCTACCACCGCCTCATGGAGGTCATCAACCATCCCAGGGGCGGAGCCCACGACGTAGCCAAGGTGATTCGAGAAGATACCGCCCTCACGGCTCGCCTCCTCAAGGTGGTGAACAGCGCCCTCTTCTCCTTTCCCCGGCGTATCGAAACGGTGAGCCAGGCGGTGACGGTGGTGGGGACGTCCCAGGTCCGGGACCTGGCCTTGGCCACGTCCGTGCTGTCCCTCTTCAAGGATGTTCCTCCCGATCTGGTGGAAATGGACGGCTTTTGGCGCCATAGTCTGGCGTGCGGTGTGGCGGCCCGGGTCCTGGCAGGCCTACGGGGGGAACACAACATAGAAAGATTCTTCGTCGCGGGTATTCTCCATGACGTGGGGAAGCTCGTCATCTATACCCGCATTCCCGACCAGGCCCGCAAAGTGTTGGAGGGAGCGCGCAGTACGCACGCCCTGCATCATCAGGTGGAGCGTACGGTGCTGGGGTTCGACCATGCACAGGTGGGAGCCGCCCTCCTGGAGAAGTGGAACCTGCCCGCAAGTTTGCAAGAAGCCGTCCATTACCATCATGCTCCGGGCAGAGCCCAGCGCTTTCCGGTGGAGGCGGCGGCCGTCCACGTGGCGGACATCGTGGCCATCGCCCTGGGACTGGGCAACGGAGGGGAGCGCTTTGTACCCCCTCTTTCGCCCGACGCCTGGGAGAAGTTGGGGATCCCTTTGGATCTCCTTCCCCCGGCCCTGGAGGAATTGGATCGGCAATTCGAGGCCGCCGTTCAGCTCCTAGGCCTGGATTGACCGCCATGTCCGGCCCCGCTCCCAGACTTCAGACCCTTTGCGATGAGGCAGGGGCGGAAGGGCTCGCCCCGCAACGCGGCCATGGGGGAGGGGGGGAGGGAGATCCCTACCTCTGGATCCGGGAGGCGTTGGAAGCCGTGGCGGCCCTGGGCAAAGCCCTTCGCTCCGATCCCGGCGAACCCCTTACCCCGGCCACGATTTTTCGCGCAGCCCTACCGGCCCTCCGCTCCGTGGCCGGATTCCGCTCCCTGGCGCTCCTCCTGGTGGAGAGGGACGGGGTGGGGTTCCAGCTGGTGGACGCCGATCCGCCCGGGAGCTTGGAGGCGGTTCGGGCGGAAGTGGCCTACCAGACCAGGGAGGGCAACTTCGGTTGGGCCCTCTATCAGGACCGGCCCGTCTTGGTGCCTGGGAGATCCCTGGGAAAGTGGGTCTTGCTCCATGCCCTTTCCAGCCCTTCGGGGATCCTGGGGATGCTCGTGGGCTCCCTGGAAGACCGAGCGCCCTTCATCCCCGACCTGGGCCAGCGGGTCCTATCCATCCTTCTGCAGAGCTGTGCCGGGGTGCTGGAGGCGGAGGCCCTGCACCGGGAACTGGCGGAGCGCAACCGCAATCTGGAAGAGCTGGTGGAACAGCGCACCCGGGAGCTGCGTCGTTCCGAGGAGGAGGCCCGGGCGTCCAGCCGCGCCAAGAGCGAGTTCCTGGCCAACATGAGCCACGAGATCCGCACCCCCATCCACGGGGTTTTGGGGGCCTTGAGTCTGTTGGCGGAGAGCGATCTGAGTCCGGAACAGCGGGAATACCTGCGGTCCGCCACCCGCTCGGCCCAGAACCTCCTGGGTCTCATCAACGACATTCTGGATTTCTCCAAGATCGAAGCCGGCCGGATCTCCCTGGAGCACCTCCCCTTCGACCTGCGGGAAGTGGTGGAGGACGTGACAGAGACCCTGGTACCTCAGGCTTCGGAAAAAGGTCTGGACCTCCTGCTCCATTACCCTCTGCGGATGCCCCGCCGGTTCCTGGGCGACGCCGGAAGGCTGCGACAGATCCTCCTGAACCTGGTGGGGAACGCCGTCAAGTTCACCCACGACGGCCGGGTCCTGGTGGAGGTGCAGGTGGCAGGGAACGGAGAAGAGGGGCGGTGCCTGGTGACCTTCCGGGTGGAGGATACGGGCATCGGAATCCGGCCCGAACACCTGGAGCGCATCTTCGAGAAATTCCAGCAGGGAGACGGCTCCACCACCCGCCGCTACGGGGGCACGGGCTTGGGTCTGGCCATCTCCAGGCAGCTGGCGCACCTCATGGGGGGAACCATCGAGGTGCAAAGCACGCCGGGCTTGGGATCCGCCTTCACGGTGCGGCTTCCCCTGGCGCCGGAGGGGGGGGAACCGCAGCCGGGGTTCACCCCCTGGGAGGGTTGCGAAGGGCTCCAGGCTATGGTGGTGGCGCCGGACGAAGCCTCCCGCCGGGTGCTTTGGGGGGTGCTGGAAGGGCTGGGCCTGGAGGTGACGGCGACGACCTCCCTGGAAGGCGCCCGGAGGGGGTTGGCTGCCGCGGCGGGGCGGGGGCGTCCCCCCCGCCTGGTGGTGGTGGACGACTCCTTGACGGCTCCCCCCCTCCCCGAGGTCAGGGCCGTCTTGGGCCGGGCGGCGGGGGAGGGGGATACCCTTTTCGTGGCCGCTCTCCGGGGCGGGAAAGGATCGTCCCCTGGGCCCTTCGGGTCCTCTCCCTTCGACCT
>JAUQOX010000244.1 GCA_030550695.1 Gemmatimonadota bacterium
AGGGGCACCTGGGGAGGGACGATGACCACCTCCGCCGGAGGTGCCAGGCGGAGGGCCTGCATCCCACCCCCCGGCAGCGGGCGGGGCTCCGCTGTCCGGGGGCCGGACGCAGAGGCGAAGGGGGGCAAGGGTACAGCCCCCTTCCAGCTCACCAGGACGAGAAGGTGGACCGCAAGGGACAGGGCCAGACCCAGCCCTTCCTTCCGCCTTTCCCGGGCCTTACGAGCCTCTACGCTGGACAGGTGGTTCACCCTCGTTCCCCTCATGCCTTCCCCGAAAACGTCAGGCCCCGCCGGGGCGCGGTCAGACCCTCGTGCCACGCCACGGAGCCGGGCGCAGGGGGGCCGGGCCGCCTCCGGCCCGGAGAACCCGGAGAAGTTCTCCTGTGCTACACAATACCTGATACGAGGCCCTTGAGTTTCTCGAAAGGGGACGCCGGACGAAGGGGGGAGGGTTGTCCGCGGCTTGCCAGCCCTGGGGAGGCCGGTGAACTTCTTCCCATGGGTGGGAAGGACGAATGGCTGGAACGGGCGTCCCGCTGGGCGGCCTATTACGAGCTGACCAAGCCCGGGATCGCCGGCTACGTGATGGTCACCGCCGGCGTGCTCTACCTGGTGGCTCTGGGGGGAAAGGGGGACTGGCTCCCTCTTCTGTCCACCCTGTTGGGAACGGGACTGGCCACCGGGGGAGCGCTGGCCCTCAACCAGTTCGTGGAATGGGAGTTGGATGCCCTGATGGAAAGGACCCGTCGGCGACCCATTCCTTCAGGAAGGTTGGGCCCCCGGCAGGCTTTCCTCTTCGGGAATCTTTTGGCCTTGGCCGGCATTGCCGTCCTCCTCGTGGGCACGGGCTGGCTCCCCGCGGCCCTCACCGCCCTGGCGGCCCTCACTTACAACCTCCTGTACACGCCCCTCAAGAAGGTTTCGTCCCTCTCCACGCTGGTGGGGGCGTTTCCCGGAGCCATGCCCACCCTGATCGGGTGGAGTGCCTCCGGCCGGGAGCTGGGGCTCGAGGCGGGGGCCCTGTTCGCGGTGGCCTACCTGTGGCAGATCCCCCACGTCCTGTCCTTGGGTTGGCTCCTCAGGAAGGACTACGAGCGGGCCGGCTTCTACCTGCTCCCTCCCTCCGATCCCGAAGGGCGGAGGGTCGCCCTCTACATGGTTCTCTTTTCGGCGGCCTTGTGGGTCGTCAGTGCCACCCCCACCTGGCTGGGGGTGACCGGAAACCTCTATTTGGCCGGGATCCTCGTGCTGGGTGTGGCCGTGCTGGTCCTTTCTCTGGCCAGCCTCCACGAGGGGAGGCTCACCAGCCGGGGAGCCCGCCGGGTGTTCCTGGCCTCCCTGGCTTACCACCCCCTCTTCCTTCTCCTCCTGTTGGCCGATAGCCTGAGGTGGTGAGATGTCCCCTTCGTCCCTCCCCTGGAGCCTCGTCGTTCTCCTCGCTTCCATGGTTTCCCTGACCCCATCCGCCGGCCAGGACCGACCCCGGGCCCGGGACCTGGGGCTGGCCCCCGGGGTCTTTGCTCCGGGTCCATGGAACGCCATCACCGACGTGGCCGGTGTCCGGGTCGGGCAGGTCACCGTCCGGGAAGGAGAGACCATCCGCACGGGCGTGACGGCGATCCTCCCCCACGGGGGCAACCCGTTCCGGGAGCGGGTGCCGGCGGCCGTGGTGGTGGGAAACGGTTTCGGAAAACTCCTGGGCGTGACCCAGCTCCGGGAACTGGGGGAACTGGAGACCCCCATCCTGCTGACCTGTACCCTGTGCGTCTGGAAAGCCGCCGATGCCATGGTGGAGTGGCTTCTGGCCCAGGAGGGGATGGAGGGGGTGGGGTCCATCAATCCCGTGGTGGGAGAAACCAACGACGGGGGGCTGAACGACATCCGGGCCCGCCCCGTCCGCCCCGAGCACGTGCGCCAGGCCCTGGAGTCGGCCAAGTCGGGACCGGTGGAGGAGGGGAGCGTGGGCGCCGGGACCGGCACCCAGGCCTTCGGCTGGAAGGGGGGGATCGGCACCAGCAGCCGCGTCCTCCCCCCCGATCTGGGAGGCTACACCCTGGGCGTGCTGGTGCAGTCCAACTACGGGGGGATCCTCACCATGGGCGGGGCCCCGGTGGGAAAGGAGCTGGGGCGGTATGCCTTCCAGCGGTATGTGGGGGGCGGGGGGGGCCAAGGGATGAGGGAGGAGGGGCCCGCGGGGGAGGGGATTCCGGACGTCCAGGGGGGGTCCATCATGATCGTGGTGGCCACCGACGCCCCCCTGAGCGACCGCAACCTGGAGCGTCTGGCCCGAAGGGCTTTGTGGGGGTTGGCCCGGACCGGTTCCTCCGGGAGCAACGGCTCGGGTGATTACGTTTTGGCCTTTTCCACGGCTCCGGAGGTGCGGCGCGGCCCCGGGGACGGTCCTCGAGCCGTTCGGGAACTCCCCAACGACGAGATGTCCGGCCTCTTCCAGGCGGCCATCGAGGCCACGGAGGAGGCCATCTACAACTCCCTCCTCAAGGCCACGGACGTCACCGGCCGAGGGGGAAGGACGGTCCAGGCCCTGCCGATCCCCGAAACGGTGGAGATCCTTCGGAGGTACGGGGCCATCCGATAGGGGGGGAATCCGTCGGCCCCCTATCGTCCGGGGGTAGCCGGGGAGACCTCCCGCACCTCCAGGAAGAGCTCCTGGGAGACCGCTTGGCCGAAGTTCCCCACGTAGGGGTCGAAGTACCCGAAGACGATGGGCCCCACGGGGACCGTGCCGGGCCTTACGGGCACGATCCACCAGGTGAAGGTCCGGACCCCCCCCACCACCCCCTCCCGCACCTCAACCACGGCCCCATCCACCCCCGGGGTCACCTCGGCCCCAGGGACCGGGCCCAGTTCCGGGGGGGGAACCGCCCGCACATGGCCAGCGCCCAAGATCCGCACCACCAACAAGGCCGACTCCCCCACGGCCAGGCGGGACGGCGTCAGGGAAGCCTCCAGCCGGTAGCGGCCTACAGCCCCCCGGAAACCGCTGAGGGGAGGAGGGGAGGGAAGGGGAAGTACGGTGACCGGAAGGGGAGGAGCCGCCACCGAGTCCCAGACCCTCCGGCCTACCCCGTCGGTTCCCCTGGGAAGGAGGAGCCATCCCGAAGGAAGGCGGGTCTCACCGGCCTCCCAAGGGAAGAAGGCCCGACGGAAGGTGTAGGTCTGTTCCACCGAACCGCCCGCAGCTGCCGGAGAGGCCAGGGGCGCCTCGGGGACGTCCACCGCCCAGAACCCGGGGGGCGAAGGAGGTACATATTCCGGCAGGGGACTTCCGCCCCCCAGGAACCCGGGACGGAACGCCGCCGTGGCCACCAGGGTCACCTGTTGTCCCACGAAGACCCGGGAAGGGGTTACCCCGACCCGGAGGACGGCTTCCCCGCCCGGGCTTCCCCCTTGGCTTCCGTAGGCGTGGAGTTCGGGAACCATTTCGGCCCACCAGGGATCGCCCCGGGCGGTCTCCGCCCAGCCTCCGGTGGGATACCCCCCCCACCCCCCTCCCCCGGGAACCCCCGGAAACCACCCTGGAGGTGCCCCTTGGGCCACCCCACCTCCGCCGAGGGACCCCGGGGGAGCGATGAGCCATCCGCCGTGGGGGCCCTGAGGTGGAAGGGGCATGGGGACCACCCCGTACCCCCCTCCACCCCACCCTCCCCCTCCCGGATACCCCCACACCCCAGGCACCCACCCCAAGGGAGCCCCGGGAACGGCGGCGGGAGTCCCGCCCCGGGCGCCCTCCACCATCTCGCCCGTGGCCGGGGGCTGACCCTGGGGGCGGGGCACCGAGCCCTCCCGGCCCCCCGTCCCCCCGCCGGGCTCGGGTGCGCGGCGGTTCTCGGCCAGGCGCCCCCAAAGGGCAGGGAGGGGGGAAACGCTCAGGACGGGACCTGGGACCTCGAAGGTCCGACCCGCCAGGAGGACCCTCACCGGGGGGAGCCTGAGCTCTCCCGGCTCCTGGGGAAAGAGCTCCAGCTCCCGCTCCAGGACCCATCGGGAGCCCGCGCCCGTGCCCCCCCCCCCAGAACTCCGGTCCCTCACCTCCCCCAGCTCCACCCCCGGGGGCGGCAGCCATTCCACCGCCTCCGGAAGGCCCCAAGACGACACCACCCGCACCGTCATGACCACCCTGCCTCCCACCCTGGCCACCTGCGGGCGAACCCCCACAGCGATCTCCGGGGCTGTTTGGAGGCCCAAGAGCACCGCGACCGACACGACCCATAGGCCTTTCCACGTCCTCATCCGGACCTCCTGCGCTTCAGCCCTTTCCGGGCAGCTTCCCCCCGGGGGGGCCTCATGGGAGTGCGGTCTCCCCCGGGCGCCCTGGGGGCTCTCCGGGCCGCCGCCGGATCCGCCCCAAGGCCGGGTTCAGGGTCTGCGTCACCACCAGGGCCCCTTCCCCCAGGCCTTCAAGGATCCAAGCCCCCCCCATCTCCCTTC
>JAUQOX010000245.1 GCA_030550695.1 Gemmatimonadota bacterium
TGTTGCAGGCAGTTCGAGAGGAGGGGATGCCGGACAAGGTGGAGGGGATGACGGCCTGGGTCGAGGCAGGCTGCCTCAACGAAGCCAAGATCCCGGCGGTGTGTTTCGGCCCCGGCTCCATCGCCCTGGCCCACGGAGCCGTGGAATGGGTGGCGGCCGAGGAACTCGCCTTGGGAACCCGGATCCTCACCCGCTTCGCACGGAGGTTCCTGGAGGCTTCAGGCCCTTTCCATGGCGGGTGGTGATCTCGATGATCCCCGCAGGGTACCCTGTCCCGAATCGGGTGGTGGCGTCGGAGGCCGAGAGGAACCGAATGGACTCGATGACCTCGGTCCCGATCTGGTGGAGGGAGTCCAGGGTCCCGTGGGGCCGCCCGTCGAGGAAGACGTACGGGTAGTCCCGCGCCCGGTCTCCCTGGAAGGTTCCCGGGTACCCCCTCAGCCATAGGGCCCGGAGCCGGGCGATGGCCTGGAACGCCGAGGTGGGGGGGATGGCTTCCAGCTCCTGGCGGGTGATGACGTTTCGGTCGGGGGGGCGGGCTTGGCGGGAGACGCCGCCCGGGGCACAGGAGGCCGAAAGGGCCATTACCGCCACCAGAACCCAAGGGAGGACGCGCATGGGGAGGGCTCCTTCTTGCTGGAGGGGCTGCTTCCAGGATAACCTTCCCTTTCCGCCTCCGCGAGCCTTTCCTTCGCAGGAGTTGTCCCCATGCGTTTCCTGGGATCGCTGACCATGGCCGCCCTCACTTCCCTCGCCGCTTGCACTTCGGATGCTTCCCGGAGGGCGGATATCGTCTTCCTGGGGGGCTCGGTCTGGACGGGGGTGGCTGGCGCCCCCATGGCCCAAGGGCTGGCCGTGAAAAACGGTCGGGTGGCGGCCGTGGGTGCCGACGCCGAGATCCGTCGGTGGATAGGCCCGGCCACCCAGGTGGTGGAGCTCAACGGGCGCATGGTGGTGCCCGGTTTTGTGGACAGTCACACCCACTTCCTTACGGGCGGTTTCCAGTTGTCCAGCGTCGATCTCCGGGACGCTCCGTCCCCGGAGGAGTTTGCCCGGCGCATTGGGGATTTTGCGAGTAAGCTTCCGGAAGGGACCTGGATCACGGGCGGCGACTGGGATCACGAAATGTGGGGGGGTGAGCTTCCCAGGCGGGAGTGGATCGACTCCCTGACCCCCCGCCACCCGGTGTTGGTGAGCCGGTTGGACGGACACATGGCCTTGGCCAACACCCTGGCCCTGGAGTTGGCCGGGGTGACTTCCGCCACCCCTTCTCCCCCCGGGGGAGAAATGGTCCGGGATGCCCGGACGGGCAGACTCACCGGCATTCTCAAGGACGAGGCCATGGAACTGGTCCGCCGGGTCATCCCTCCTCCGACTCCGGAAGAGATGGACCGGGCCCTGGATGCCGCCGTGGCCCATGCCCTCTCCCACGGCGTCACGCAGATCCACAACATGGGAACCTGGGAGGACCTGGAGGCCTTCCGGCGGGCCCATGCCTCCGGACGTCTCAAGTTGCGTGTGTATGCTGTGGTTCCCATCGCCTCTTGGGAAAAGCTCAGGGACTACGTGGCCGAGCATGGCCGGGGCGACGACCGCCTGTGGTGGGGAGGCGTGAAAGGGTTCGTTGACGGGTCCCTGGGGTCCACCACGGCCTGGTTCTACCAACCCTACACGGATGATCCGTCCACCTCGGGGCTGATGGTCACGGATACCGCCGAACTCCGGCGGGCCATTGTGGGCGCGGACGGCGCCGGCCTGCATCTCATGGTCCACGCCATCGGGGACCGGGCCAACGACTGGCTCCTGGATGTGTATGGCGAGCTGGCGGGCCTCCACGGGCCCCGCGACCGGCGCCCCCGTATCGAGCATGCCCAGCATCTTTCTCCCACGGCTTTTCCTCGCTTCGCCACTTTGGGGGTGATCCCGGCCATGCAGCCCTACCACGCCATCGACGACGGGCGCTGGGCCGAAAAGCGCATCGGTCCGGAGCGTATCCGCACTACCTATGCGTTCCGCTCCCTTTTGGATGCCGGAACCCTTCCCGCCTTCGGTTCGGATTGGACCGTGGCCCCCATGGACGTGCGGATGGGACTCTATGCTGCCGTGACCCGTCGAACGTTGGACGGGAAGAACCCGGAGGGGTGGGTGCCGGAGCAGAAGATCACGTTGGAAGAGGCGCTTATCGCCTACACGTACGGCAGTGCCCGGGCGGCCTTCATGGAGGAGAAGGTGGGCCGGTTGGAACCCGGCCGGTATGCGGATCTGGCGGTCCTTTCCAGGAACCTCTTCGCCATGGATCCCGTGGATCTTGCCCAAGTAGAGGTGGATCTCACCATGGTGGAGGGCGAGGTCGTCTTCCGCCGCCCGGGCGTATCATGAGGGAGGGTTACCCCCAGGGTCTGGAAAGTCTGCGGCAGGCGGCGGTGGAGCATCTCTGCCAGGCCTTCGCCCAGGATCAGATGACCTTGGAGGAGTTCGAGCGCCGGGTCGAGGAGGTCCACCGAGCGGCGTCGCTGGAAGAACTGCGGGGGATTTTGGCCACCTTGCCCGGAGGGGCAGCACCCCTCGTGCCCGCCGGCCGATCCGGGAGCCCGTTGCCCGAGGTGGGCGCAGGGAAAGGGCCGCCTGCCGCACCCTGGCGGAAGGAGAGGAGCCTTGTCCTGGCGGTCCTGGGAGGGGTGGAACGGAGGGGGAGGTGGGCGCCGGCCCGAACCAATCTGGTCATCGCTTTCCTGGGGGGGATCACCTTGGACTTCCGGGAGGCCTCCCTGCCGGCGGGGGTCACCGAGGTGTGGGTGTTGACCCTGATGGGGGGTGTGCAAGTCCTGGTGCCTCCCGGGGTTGTGGTGGAGTCGGAGGGAATTGCCCTCATGGGGGGATTCGAGCACAGGGAAGACATGCCCGAGGGACCTGCCGAAGGTTTGCCCCTCCTGCGCCTGAGGGGGGTGGCGGTGATGGGGGGGGTGGAGGTGCAGGTGCGTCTGCCGGGGGAGTCGGAGCGGGATGCCCGACGTCGCCTCAAAGCGGAACGCGAGGGCAGGTTGGGGCCGGGAGGAGGCGGCTGAAACGAGCAATGAAGATCGGTACCCCCCTCGAGGTGGGGCTCCTGTCCGTCTCCATGGATTTGGGAGCTGGACGGCGCGGGGTGGACATGGGGCCTTCCGCGATCCGAATTGCCGGGCTGGGGCCTGCGCTGGCGGCCCTGGGGGTCCGGATTCGGGAGTTCGGGGCCGTGAAGGCCGCAGACCCGGAGAGGCTGGCGGAAGGGGAGGCCCGGGCACGCTTCCTCCCCGAAATCACTCACGTATGTCGGCAGACCTACGATCTGGTCCGGCGGGCGCTGGACGAAGGGTGCCTACCCCTCACCCTGGGAGGGGACCACGCCCTTTCTGTCGGAACGGTCTCGGCCGTGGCCGACCATTTTCGCGGAAAGGGCCTCCCCCTGGGACTGGTCTGGGTCGATGCCCATACCGACATGAACACCCCTGAGACCAGCCCGAGCGGCAACATCCACGGGATGGCCCTGGCGGTGCTCCTGGGCCGGGGCCCTCAGGACCTGTTGGGTCTTGCCCAGGCGGTTCCGGCGGTGCGCCCGGAAAACGTCAGCATCCTGGGAGCCCGGTCCGTGGATGAGGAGGAGAAAGCGTGGGTGCGGGACTCGGGGGTGCGGGTTTTCACCATGTCCGAGATCGACGACCGGGGGATCGGGCCGTGTGTGGACGAAGCGCTGGCTCGTGCGACAGCCGGCACGGCCGGCTTTCACCTGTCCCTCGATCTCGACGGGATCGATCCCTTGGAGGCTCCGGGAGTGGGAACCCCCGTGCCAGGTGGACTCACCTACCGGGAGGCCCACCTCATCTGCGAGAAGGCGGCCCGGTCCGGCGGCCTGCGAAGCCTGGAGGTGGTGGAACTGAACCCCGTCCTGGACTACGGAAACCAGACCGCGCGCCTGGCCGTGGAACTCATCGCCAGCGCGTTGGGGAAAGCCATCCTCTGAGGCGTCAGGGGCTCGCGGGCGATGTACAATGGGCTTCGAAGGCGCGGTGGAGGTCGGCGGCGATCTCCTCGGGAGTGCGATCCTTGATCTGATGGCGCTCCAACATGAAGACCAGGGTGCCGTTCTTGAGAAGGGCCACCGACGGCGAGGAGGGAGGATAGCCTACAAAGTATTCCCGGGCCTTCGCTGTGGCTTCCACATCCTGGCCCGCAAACACCGTCACCAGGTGATCGGGGCGAAGGGGGCCCTTGAGGGCCAGAGCGAGACCCGGCCGCAGGCTGGCACCGGAGCATCCGCAGGCAGAGTTCACAGCCACGAGGATCGTGCCCGGGCGGCTCAGAGCCTTCTCCACGGCCTCAGGGGTGCGCGCCTCCTCGAAGCCGAGTCGGATCAGGTCCTGCCGCATGGGATAGACCATCAGTTCGGAGAGGGGCATAAGGGCTCCTCCTC
>JAUQOX010000246.1 GCA_030550695.1 Gemmatimonadota bacterium
CCCCCGCCCACCACCCCCCACCCCCCTTCACCCGCCCCCCCCTCCCCAGAGCACAGGTCCCGGATCGAAAAAACTAGCGCGAGGGCCCACCCACTCCCAGACGGGCCCCCACCACATCCCCCAGAGAAGGGGACCAGGCCGGGATTCTCGCCCGGGCGTTGGGGACCAACAGACGGATCTTGCCGGTCACGGCGTCCACCACGAACAGTCCATAGCCCCAGCTCCGCTCCCCGGCAAACACAAGATGGCGCCCGTCGGGGGCCCAACTGGGGTCCTCGTTGTTGCCCTCGGCCGTAAGCTGCAGGAGGCTCGTGCCCCGGGCGCCCACCTCCGCCACCAGAATCTGATGATTGGCATTTCGGTTGAGCCGCCCGTGGAAGGCGATTCGATCTCCCCGAGGGGACCAGTCGGGAGCGGCGTAATGCCCTGCCGTGGGCCCATACACATAAGGGGAAACCAGGAACGGCTCCCCCCCCCGGAGATCCATCACATAGATCTGGGGGGACGCGGTGCCGAGGCGGTTGGACTGAAAGGCCAGCCAGTTTCCGTCGGGAGAGAAGCTGGGGGAGAGATCCTCCCACCTCCCCCCCTGCACCTGGGTCAGACAGCAGTTTCGTTCCCAATCGTAGCTGAAGATCCCCTTCCGCTCCCCTCCCACCAAGGCGAAGGCGATTTCCCTTCCGTTCGGATGATAGGCGGGGGTCATCTGCTGTCCGGCCCGCCCCGGGTTCAACATCCGCTCCCGGCCGGTTCTCAGGTCCATCTCGTAGATTCGGGGAAAACCATCCCGGTCCTCCCGGAACGAATTGTAGGCCAGCTTTTCCCCCGACGGGTGCCAGGCCGGCGACATGGTGATGGTGCCGAAGTTGGTAAGGCGCCGGAGGTTCTCCCCGTCGGAGTCCACCAGGTAAATCTCCTGGGCTCCCGAGGGTAGCCGCATGGAGAAAGCGATCCGCGTTGCCGCAATGCCAGGCTCGTTGAAGATCCACTCCACCACCCGGTCGCTGGCCCGGTGAACAGCCATCCGGAAGTCCGGTGAGGACGGATCCGGGATCGGGAACCGCTCCCTGGCCTTCTCTTCCGCATACACCACGTCGTGGAGGGTGAGCACCAGGACGTATCCCTGGCCCATCCCCTCCACCTGTCCTGTAAGAAGCCACGTAGCCCCGATCTGGTCCCAAAGGCGATAATCCACCCCCTCGCCCAGCAAGGCAGCAGGAAGGGAGTCCAGGACGTTGAACCGGTCGGAATAACGCAGATCCCGCCCGATGATGGCCTCCACCTGCCTCTCGAGTCCTCCACCGCCGAAGCGGCTGGTAAAGGGCTTGATGGCCAAGGTGGGTTGGGTGCGGGCCTCGTAGATCAAGCCCAGCCGGACTCCCGGGAAATTCTCCCGCTGTTGCGCCGGAAGAGCGAGGGGAAGGGCCCCCACGCTCAAAGGAAGCAAGAGGACAAGGATACGCCGGGCCAGGGGGATCGGATGGGGCATTCGAGAAACTTCCTCCCGGAGGGGGAAAAGATCAGGTGGGGTCACTTCCACCGCTTCTGGGGGTGAAGGTGAAGAGGATCGGCAGCCGGTCCAGACCGAGTTCCGGCGGCAAAGGCCCGAAGCGGCCCCGCCCGGCACACTCCACCGCACCCATGGCGGCAAAGTCGAAGTCCACGTTGCCGGACCGCTCCACGAACCGGATCTCGTCGCCATTCACCGTCCCATCCCGATTGATGTAGAAGACCACCGTGGTTTCCCAGCGCCCCACCCCGCTGAAGCGGAAGCACCGGGCAATCTGGACGATGATGTTCTGATAGTACTCCGGAAAGTCCCGCTTGAGCCCCTCCATACGGACGTTCAGGTCCAACCCGCTCTCCGTCCGGGAGGGCTCCGGATTCCCTGCAGGCTTCTCCGGCGGCGGGGGAGGGGGAAGGGCAGGAGTGGGCCTGGGCCGCTCTTCCACCCGGCGCCGCTCCTCCACCACCGGCTTGGGCGCCTCCTCCACGACCGGCTTCGGGGTTTCCACCTCCACTTTGGGAGGCGGCTCCGGCTCGGGCTCCGGCGCTTGCCGGGTGGAAGGGGGAGAGACCAGGACGATTTCGTAGGTTACGAAATCCGGCAGTTCCCGGGCGGCCCCCTGGGTAAACCAGGCCAGACCCAAGACGGCCAAGTGTACCGCCGCGGAGGCCATCAGGGGCCGCTTCCCGGGCCGAGGCCTCTCCCGGGTGCCCACCGATTCTCACCTCCTTCCTGTGCGTCGAGGCCTGGGCTCAGCCACCAGCCCGTAGGTGATTCCTTCCACCTGAGCCACGGTGGCGATGACGTCCAACACCCGCCCGTAATGGGCTACGGAGTCTCCCTTGATGTAGACCATGCGAGCGTTGGCGGCCCTCAAGAGCTGAGGCAAAGAGGTCGCCACCTCTTCGGGGGCCACTTCCGTCTGTCCCAGGAAAACCCTTCCCCTCTCGTCGATGGACACGATGATGGGATCTTCCCGGGAGGTGAGGGGAGGCACGTCCGCTTCCGGCACCTTCACCTCGATCCCCCCCTGGAGCATGGGGGCCGTGATGATGAAGATCACCAGGAGGGTAAAAGCGATGTCGATGAGGGAGGTCACGTTCACCTCCGCCCGCACCGGGAGATCGTCCCGCCTGCCCCTGCGGCCCCTACCGTTCATGGGCGACCCTCCTTCCTCCCCTGGTTATACCTTCCCCTCCCGGGCAAGCGTTCCGATAAACTCGCTGCTGAAACCTTCCAGTTCGCCGCTCACGAGGTTGAGGCGGGAAACGAAGTAGTTGTAGAAGATCACGGCGGGAATGGCCACTGCCAGTCCTACCACCGTGGTGATCAGCGCCTCCGCCACGCCGGGCGCTACGGCCCCGATGTTGGTGGATCCCATACGGGTGATCCCCAGGAAGGTGTTCATGATCCCCACCACCGTCCCCAGGAGGCCCAGAAGGGGAGAGACGGAGCCGATCACCGCCAGCCAGTTGAGACCCACCGCCAGGGCATCACGCTCGTCGGCTTCCTCCTTCTCGAGAACCATCCGAAGGGCCTCCAACTGGGTCAGGGACAGCCCCTCCGTGACCCTGCTCCCCGGGCGGAGCGCCCCGGGGCGAAGTTCGCTGAAGAAGTTCACCCCCTGGCGGAAAACCCTCTGGTAGGGCGATGGAGGAAGGCTCAGGAGGGCACGGTAGGCGTCTTCCAGACTCTGAGCTTTTTCCATGACCTCCAAGAAGCGATCGCCCTGACGGCGCACTTCCCGAAACTGCCGCCATTTCCAGAAGATGATCCACCAGCTCAGCAAGGAGAAGAGGCCCAAAACCCCAAGGACGATCCAGGTGGGGACCGTGGCCCCACTGATCATCTCCCAGGTGGTGGTGGGCGTTCGGACCTGAACCCACCCGAGGAAGGCATGGAGTGTCAAGGGTTTTTCCTTTCCTTTTCGGCGATGTAGCGGAAGGTCTCCCGAAGTCCCTCTTCCAAGGTCCAGCGGCACCGCCAGCCAAGCGCCCTCAGCCGGGATGCGTCCAGGGTACTGTGCCGGAGCTCCCCGGCTCGCGGCGGCCGTGGTTCCCGTCCCGGTGCCACCCCGGCAACCCCTTCCAGCAGGCTGGCCAGACGATTCACACTGGTCCCCACCCCGGTACCCACGTTGAAGGCCCACGCATCCAGCCCGCCGGGAGCCGGCTCGCCGGGGCGACAGGCAGCGCACAGGCTATCCTTGTCAATTTCGGAAAGAAGCAGGTTAGCCGCCACCACATCTCCCACATAGACGTAGTCCCTGGTCTGCTCGCCGTCCCCGTAGATCAAGAGGGGGGATTGAGAGAGAAGGCGGGTGGAGAAGATGGCCACCACTCCCGCCTCGCCGTGCGGGTCCTGTCGCGGGCCATAGACGTTACCGTAACGGAGGGTAACGTATTCCAGGCCGTGGACCTCCTTGAAATAGTTGAGGTAGTATTCTCCGGCCAGCTTGCTCACCCCGTAGGGCGACAGGGGAAGCTTAGGCGCGGTTTCCGGCGTCGGACGCAGTTCCGGTTCCCCATAGACCACCCCACCACTGGAAACGTAGAGGAAGCGCCTGGTCTTCGTCTCCCGGGCCGCCTCCAACAGGTTCAACAAGCCCAATACATTTACATCGGCATCGTGACGGGGGTCCGCCACGGAGGCCCGCACGTCGATCTGGGCCGCATGGTGGTTCACCCAGTGGAAGCCCACCTCCCGGAAGAGATCCCTCACCGCCCCATCCCGGATGTCCATCTCCACGAACACGGCGCCCGACGGCACGTTCTCCCGCTTGCCGCTGGAGAGATTGTCCAACACCCAGACCTGATATCCG
The DNA here is from genome assembly GCA_030550695.1 of Gemmatimonadota bacterium. Lineage (GTDB taxonomy): Bacteria > Gemmatimonadota > Gemmatimonadetes > Longimicrobiales > Gaopeijiaceae > JAUQOX01. The sequence goes on from JAUQOX010000246.1 coordinate 4,329, forward strand.
CGGTCAAGATAGGCCTGGGCCACGTGACTGCCGATGAATCCGGCGCCACCGGTGACCAGAACCCTAGGGGGGGCCGACATGGGGGACCTCCGACGCTGTC
>JAUQOX010000247.1 GCA_030550695.1 Gemmatimonadota bacterium
GCCGTGGCCCTGGGCGGCCTGACGGGGGGGCTGGTGATGGGGTTGGTCTTTTGGCTCGCCGCCCGCGCCCACCGCCTTCGCGTGGAGGAAGCGCGGGTGGAGGCGGAGGGGATCCTGGACCGTGTGGAAGGGGGGCTTCCCCTCAGCCCGCCTGGGGCCCCTTGGCGGCGCTGGGTGAGGAAGTACCTGGACGGTCTGGCCGGGGATGTTCTGAAAGGGGGAGGGGGAAAGGACTGAGGGCTGGCGGAGGAGCCGGTGGTGCCGGGGACGGAGATCCGGAGCGGAACCGAACCCCGCCGCCCAAGAACCGCTCTGCAGAAGCGCTTGGCCCCGGGGGGCGAATCCCCCTCAGGGTTTCATCCGCCGCTGCCTGCGGCGCTCCCTGCGGATGGCGGCCTCCCGTTTCCGCTTGCGCTGGACGCTGGGCTTCTCGTAGAACCGGCGCTTTCGGAGTTCCGAGTAGAGGCCGGACCGCTGCACCTTCCTCTTGAACCGGCGGAGAGCCCGCTCCAGACTCTCGTTGTCCTGCACGATGACTTCCAAGCCCACCACGCTCCCTTTTTGGGGTTAGACCGAGAAAGAAATTAAGAGTACAACCAAGAGGGGCGGCTGGCAACGGCTTCGGCCCTTTGGGGGCAGGGAGGCGTTCCTTCTTTTGGAACCCGCCGCGCCCCCTGCCGGGGGACATCCCGCCTCCCCCTGGCGCCCCGCCGCCGGTCCGCCGGGGGGGCCGCCGGCGGAGCCCGGCCCTTCACGGAAGCCGCTCCCCCTGGTGGAGGGCTTGGGTATAGGACCGGTAGGCGTCGCGGTGGGCCAGATAGTCCTCGGCCCACACCTCGAAGGGAGGCAGGGGCAGGCGGGCCTCGATGTATTCGACCACCATCATGGCGAACTGATGCCGATCCCGGGCGTGGAAATCGAAAGGCTTGCCTTCCAGGACGCGGGTCACGGCTTCCTCGAAGGCGGGGGGGTCCACCAGGGCGATGAAATGGCAAACCTGGTCAACCCGATAGGACTCGTAGAGGGACCGGAGGCGGGGAAGGCTCAGCCCGGCGGCGCCGTCGTCCTCCTCGCCGGCCAGCTCCCGGGCCCTCCGGGCGAGCTGGTTTCGGAACCAGCGTCGGAGTCCCGGCTCGGTTCCCCGGCGCTGCTCCGCGGTGTGAAGGGCGGAAGCCAAGAGGCCCGACAAAAGGGGACGCCCCAGTTCCCGGGCTTTCCCCTGGATGGCCTTTTCGCTGTCTTCCAGGAAGATGTCGGCAGTCCGCACTTCGTCGTCCTCCCACTCCCCGTCGGCTCGGCGGAAGGAAAGATAGCCTTTCCACCTCCCCTCTTCCTGGAAGGTGACAAGGAAGCAGGCCCAGGTGGCCCCCTCCCGCTCCACGAAACCCACCGAGCGGCGGTGGAGGCGTTCGAACGGCGTGCGGCGCTGCAAGGTTCCGGCTTGCGGGAAACGATGGACCGGCCAAGGGCCAGGCGGCAGTCAGCCTGCCCCCGGGGAACGAAGACCGGAGCGGGGCCGGTGACCCCGGGGTAGGACACGGACTGCCCGGGGCCGCCGGCGAAAGATGTCCTGGAGTCCCGGGCGTGGCAAGCGCACCCCCTTGCCCTCCGGACCCCGTCCGGCGGGGGACGCCGCCGTCCGGAAGACGCGGGTTGCGAAAGGGGGAAACAGATGATTATCGTTGACCTCCTTCACCCAGCCTCGGTTCCCCCGTCGAGGGCGCTTCCATGACGGTACTGCTTCCCCTGTCGGCCGCTTCCTTCCCTCAAGGTGTTCCGGAAGCTCTGGCGGACGTGGCCGGTTCGTGCGATCTCCCCCTGACCCGGGCCGTGGTGGCCTACCGTCCCGTCCACGAGATCGGCGGGGTTGGGGACCGTCTCGAAGACATCGGGATGGCCTTGGTCCTGGAAGGAGCTTTTGCTTCGGCGGCGGGGGCGGTGGATCTCGGGAGCGGTTGTCCCAAGGAGCTGGACCTCACCTCCGAACTCGTGATTCTGGATTGGGCCTCGGAAACCACCCTGAATCACCTGCGGGCCTTGTTGAGACGGGAAGGAGACTCGACTGGGGCGGGGTGCGGGGAAGGGAGGAGGGAGGCCGCCGCCTATGGTTTCCGGTTGGCCTCGGGAGTCCTGCGGCGGCTGGGGTACACCCCCCTGACCCGGCCTATCCTTCTCCGGGTAGGGTTCCGGGACATCTGCCGGGACCTGGATCTCCACGAACGGACAGCGGTCCGGATCCTTTTGGGGGAGGGGGGGATGGCTCGGGCCATTTTGGATGCCCACGCCAACGCCTTGCTCGTGGCCACCAACCTCCGGGCGCCGGACCGACGCCTGGAAGAGGGGCTTTTGGGAGCCTTTCCCGGCCGGGAGGTCCGGATTCGGATTGCCCCCGGGAGCCGAGAGGGCTTGGTCTACGAAGTGCGTTTCCCCCTCTCCCTCGACTTTCCGGAGCTGCGGAATCTGGTCCGGGAGGTTCGAGAAGGCCTGGCCTACCTCCTGGCCCGGTTCGAGCCGAAACGGTTTCTGCCGGTCAAGGAACTCCTTTCGGCCTTCGGTGCCAGGGACACCCTGGCTCGGGTGTTCCCGGAGAACCCCTCCCTCGAGACGGCCACCCGGCCCCTGCCGAGGGCGGCCTTCTCTCCCTTGGGTTCGGTGCACTGAGGGGGGGCGGGCGGAGCATGGAGAGCGCCTTCGAGTTCCCGGCAGGCTGGGAGGACCTGTCGCCCCGGAGTCCCCTTCGGCTGGACCCGGACCTGGTCCGACGGTACCGGGACTATCGCCGGCGGGAAGCTCGTGCCCTCCTTCCCCTTCTACCTCGGGAGGCCATCCGTCCCCTCTATGCCGCCGCCCGGGAGTGGGCGAAAGGGGAAGGACGCCGTCCGGAGGAGGATCCCCTGGGGGTCTTGGCGGACTTTGCCGAGCGGCTTCTCCCCCTGCCCCCCTTTTCCCACTGGCTTCGGGACCGGGAAGCCTATCTGGACGCTCATCTCCAGGAGGAGTTCGAGGTTCCGGCCAGGGAGGGCCCGCCCCGGGCGGTCCCTGTGGAGGTCCAGGGCTTCGAGTTGGCCGGACGGAGATGGTTGGCGGCCCTCCACGTTCTCCGCAAGGACGGGGCTTGGAGGGGTTATATCGCTTTCCGCCCCCCTGAGGGTGGGGAAGAAATCCGTACCGGCGACATCTTCCGGGAAGAAGACCCCCGGGAGATCCGAGCCCGCTTTCTCTCCTTCCAGCCAGCGACCCTTCAGGCCTTCCTCCGTTCCGCCCTTCCCTGAAAGCGAGCTTTTCGTAAAAAACGGGTCACGCTCCCGGGGCGCCTTTTCGTCCGCGCTTCCGGTGAACCCCCCGTGCCGGTTGGACTTAGGGATAAAGAATTCAAAAAAATGATCCACGGGCCCAAGCCGGGAACAAGTGGATTCCGGAAAATCGGTGAATTGACAAATTATTGTCTTTCAATGACTTATATGCTGTGCATTTTTTCTTCCTGCGTGCAGGAAGACCCTTGCGTGTGAGCAAAACCCGCCTTAATTTGACCGCTAGCCTCCCCTCGATGCCGTACCGTTCTGTCCCGGGAGAGAGGGGCCTTTTCGTTCACAGTCAGGAACTTCCGCTTTTTTCTCACCCTGCCACCCCTTTGAGGTGTTGTGATGTGGGAGACGTGTTCCATGCAGATCTGGGTTCGGCTTCCTCGGGACATGGCCGCCAAGGCGGAGGAGCTGCAGAGGCTCGACCCGGATTTCTTCAGCCGGCTGGTTCTGTATGGGCTCACCCGTCGTTCCATCTATGAGCACCTCAAGGAGAAGGAAGCTTTCCTCTCCGCCCCCCGGGAAGCGCCGGCACCGCGTCCCCTGTGAGAGGAGGTCTCATCCCTGCCGGCCCGAGGTCTTCACAGGAACCTTGACGCCTCTGCCAACTTGACCTAAACGTATGGCGGACCAAGGGCGTCCCCCCCGGGGGAGGCCCCGGTATCCTGGCGGGCCCCTGCCGCAAGAGGAGGCGGGTGGTTCATGTGTGGACCTGCCCCACCGTCGCCCCTGCCCGGGAACGAGGAACCCGAGGAGATCCTTCGGGGGAAGTATCTGGATTATTGCTCTGCCCGGGTGGCTGATATCCTCCTCCGCTTGAGTCCTGACGAGATCTATCTCCTGGCCCAGGAGGCAGCCCGGGAGTCGGCTCTGCCTCCGGGGGAGTTGGGCTTTGCCGGAATGGTCCTCCTGGCCATGGAACGGGTGTCCCACCGCCTGGCTCTGCCCAGCTTTGAGGCTTGGCGCCAGGAGTATCTGCTGGATCCCGGTCGCTTCGAAGGGGAATTCCTGGGCTTGTGGGAAATCCCGGCCCCTACGGCGGGCGTCTCGCCAGAGCCCGCCGCCCGCCCTGCTGCTCCCCCGCTTGAGCCAGGGAAACCTTAACAAGGACGCC
>JAUQOX010000248.1 GCA_030550695.1 Gemmatimonadota bacterium
CGTGCGGAGGAGCCACTCCTCGGCCAGGCGGCTCTTGCCGATCTCCCCTTCCCCCAGGAGGGCCACGCGGGCCGCTTCCGAACTGCGAACCCTGTTCCCTGGCCCGTTGCCCCCTTCAACGTGAGGGCCCCTCCCCGGGGGATCGTTTGACGCCGACAGGCGGCTGTTCGGCGGGTGTTTGACGGTCCAGGGGCTCCTCGACGGATTCGGCTTCCTCCGCTGCCCCGAGCCCACGGGCCGGTGGGCCATGGGGTGGGGCCGGGGAGGGAGGGGGCTCCCCTCCTCCCAGCCGTGGCCGGAACCCGGCGCGGTAGGCGGCTCGGGCGATGAGGTGCGCCGCCAGGGGAGCTGTGGCGAGAAGGAGGATCATGGCGAACAGGGCCTCCCAGGACAACGGGCTCCGCAAGGCCGTGGCCACCCCTGCAAGGATGAGGGCGGCGCCGAGGGCCCCGGCCTTCCCCGCAGCGTGCATGCGGGTGTAGCAGTCCGGGAGGCGCAGAACCCCGAGGGCACCCACGAGGCTGAACAGCGCCCCGGCAAGGATGAGCGCAGATGCCGTCCAGGACAAAACGGTAACCATGGTCACACGGTCTCCTCGTCCTCGACGGAGTCCTCAGGGCCCCTCCGAAACAGAGGGGTGAAGGCCACCGTCCCGAGGAATGCGAGGAGAGACAGCACCACCGCCACATCCAAGAACACCCGTTCCCTTGCAATCACGGCCCCCAGGGCCACGGCCGAAACGCCCAGCAGGGTGAGGGCGTCGATGGCTACCACCCGATCGGGGCCCGTAGGGCCGAGCAACAGACGGGCCAGGACCAAGGCGCCGGCGATCACCAGGAGAGCCATGGCCAACGGGAGCACCCAAGCTGCACCGGCCAGGTGGGCTTCCATCAGGCGTCCCTCCCAAGGGCTGTGTGTCCTACCCTTCCGAACCAGGCCAGGATGCGCTCCTCGATGCGGCGAACGGAGCGGGTTACCGTCTCCACCGAGGGGGTATCCAGTGTGTGGATCTCCAGGAGAGCTCTTTCCGGGTCATACTCCACCGCCAGGGTTCCAGGCGTCAAGCTGAGGAAGAGGCCCAAAAGCGTGGCCAAGACCTTCGAGGGCCGAGAGACGGAATAAGGAACCCAGCCGGGCTTTGGCTGCCGTCGCGGGTCCAGCACCAATCGGGCCACATCGAGGCTGGCCGCCACGATCTGGAGGGCGAACCAAGGGAGGAACAGGGCCAGGGCCAGGCCTCGTGCAAGCCATTCCGACAGGGACCGTCCTCTCATCTCCCGGCTCCCGGGACTACAGCCTGGAAGTAGGCCCAAGGTTCGGCCAACTGTTGAGCGGCGGCGGCGGCGTAGTCCAACACGGGCCCTGCTCCGAGACCGATGAGGAGGGTGAGCAAGGCCAGGGCCGCCATCGGGCCCCAGACGGGCAAGGCCCCGAGGGGCCGGCTCTCTGCAGGGGCGGAAGCCCCGGTCCCGGCGGCGCTGCCCCCGGGAAGGGATGGGGGGGAACCGAACTCAACCCCTTCGCCGGGCTGAGGTTTCAGAAAGGCCTCGTTCCAGATCTTCGCCATGGAAAGAAGGGTGAAGAGCCCCGTGAGGAGAGCCGCGGCGGCGGCCCACCACAGCCCTTGGTCCAGGGTGGCCTTGACCAGGAAGAGCTTGGCCCAGAACCCCGAGAGGGGGGGCATTCCAGCCAGGGAAAGGGCGGGGACGGCAAAGAGCAGGGCCAGCGCCGGGGCCCGTTCGTAAAGGCCGCCCATGGCCGGCAACCTTTCCGATCCGGCCAGGCGGGCAGCCAGCCCTCCCACGAAGAACAGGTTGGCCTTGACCAGGATGTGGTGGATCACATAGAAGACCGCCCCGGCGATGGCCAGGGGCGTGCCCACGGCCAAGCCCAGGACCATGTAGCCCACCTGGCTCACGATGTGGAACGAGAGGACCCGCCGCACCTCGTTTTGGGCGGCCGCCCCAAGGACCCCCACAAGCATGGTGGCACAGGCGATCCAAAGGAGCACGTGATGCACGGGTCCAGGCTCGGGCCAAAGAAGCGTCACCACCCGGATGAGGGCGTAGACGCCCACCTTGGTGAGGAGCCCGGCGAAGAGGGCGGAAACGGCGGGCCAGGGGACATGGTACGAAGCGGGGAGCCAACCGAATACGGGGAAGAGGGCGGCCTTCGCAGCAAAACCGAACAGGAGGAGCGCCACCGCCACCGTGGCGGACCCGGGAGCCTGGCCTTGGCGGAAGAGCAGCGCCAGCTCCGCGAGGTTCAGGGTGCCGGTGGTTCCGTACAGGAGGCCGGCGGCCAGAAGGAACACGAAGGCCGCCAGCAGGTTCAGGACCATGTAGTTGAGGGCGCCCGCCAAGCGCCGTCGGCCTCCTCCCAGGGCCATGAGGGCGAAGGAAGCCATGAGGAGGACCTCGAACCACACGTAGAGGTTGAAGACGTCGGCGGTGACGAAGGCCCCCGAGACCCCCGCCAATAGCCCATGGACCAGGAGGTGGAAATCGCCCCCTCGCCCCAACCCCTGGAGCACCGTGGCCAGCCCGATGATTCCAGTGACGGCCACCATGGCTGCCGAGAGTCGGTCCACCGCCAGGGTGATCCCGAAAGGAGCAGGCCACCCCCCCATCTGGGCCACCAGCACCGTGCCACCCGCAGCCAGGGCTACGAGGCGGACCCCTACCGCCGTGAGGGCCACAGCTCCGAGGACACTCAACGCGGCGCTCCAACCGGGCCTGGCCCTGACCCATACGCCCAGGACCAGGGTCGCCAGGGGAACCAGGACCGGGGCCACCACGAGGGTGTTCACACCACTCCCCCGGGGCGAGGTGTGGCCGCCCCCCCCCTCCCACCATCACCGGGAGCCGGCCTTTCCGGGGGGACACGGTCGGAATCGGAGGCGCCTGTCCCAGAGGCAACGGCCGGATCGGCCGGCGTGGATCCGGAAGGGCCGATGGGCCCCCTACCGAAGAGAGGGGAATCGGCATGTGCCGGCCCGATGTCGTCCTCTTCCCCATCCGGGGCGGGCTCTTCCACGGAGACGGCTACCACGTCTGTGGCCGCGCTCCCATGGCTCCGTTGCGCGGCCCGCAGCAGGGCCAGGGCGTAGGCGAACACCCCGAACCCGATGACGATGGCTGTCAGGACAAGGGCCTGGGGGAGGGGGTTGGCGGCGCCCACAGGGGCCAGCCCCCCCTCCACGAACGCCGGGCGGGTTCCACCCAACCGGCCAGCCGCAACCACAGCCAGGTTGATGGCGTTTCCCGTCACCGCCACCCCCAGGACCACCCGCACCAGGTTCCGGTCGAGGAGAAGCCAGAGGCCGATGCCGGCGAGTCCGCCGGCCGTGAGGGCGGCCAGGATCTCCACTTCAGTCGCCCCTTTCCCCGGCCAGCCGAAGGCTGATGTGGAGTACCGCGCCGAGCACCGTCAGGAACACGCCCACGTCGAACAGCAGAGGGGTTCCGAGGGACACTCCGCCAGGGGTGGCCCATGCGGCCGTCAGAAACGGGCGGCCCGTTGCCAGGCCGAAGAGACCGGCGCCGGCGGCCAGGGCGAGACCGACGGCCAGGAAGGAGGTCGGCCGTGCCCGCAACAGGGTTCGGGTTCGTCCCCGCCCGAAAGTGAGGAGGAGGAACACCAAACCCGATGCCGCCACCAGCCCCCCGATGAAACCGCCCCCGGGAAGGTAGTGCCCTCGCCACAAGAGCCAGAGGGAAGTGGCCCCAAGGACGGCGGCCAGCGGATAGGCCGCCTGGCGCACCAGGACCGAGTCGAACTCGGGTTGGGCCGCCGAGGAGGAGGTTCCCGGGGGCCGACGACCGGCGGGGCCCCGGTCGAGAAGACCCCCCGCCGCCAAAGCGGCCAGGGCCACCACCAGGATTTCTCCCAGGGTGTCGAAGGCCCGGAAGTCCACCAGAATGACGTTCACCACGTTTCCACCCCGCCCGGCAGGGTAGGCGTTGTCCAGGTACCAGCGGGCCATGTCCCCCGGCAACGGTCCCCGGGTCGCGGCCCACACGGCGCTTCCGACGGCCACGCCGAAAAGGACGGCCATGGCCACGTGGAGGAGCTTCCAGGGGCGGGGATCCGGGCCGGTGTCGGGGACCGAGGCCATCCCCCGGAGGACCAGGGCCAGGAGCACCACGGTGAGGGTCTCGACCAGGAACTGGGTGGCAGCCACGTCCGGTGCCCGCACGGCCAGGAAGAAGAGGGCCAGGCCCAGTCCGCTGGCTCCCAGGGACGCCACCATGGCCAGTCGCTCCCTCATGAGGGCGGCTCCTCCAGCCCCCGCCAAAGCCAGCAGGCAGCCGACCAGGGCGGCGGGGTTGAGGGGGGCACCGGGTCGGGACCCAGGAACGGACCCTCCGGATATGGGGGCCAGGGCCAAAAGGGCCACCGTCCCCACGACGGCCG
>JAUQOX010000249.1 GCA_030550695.1 Gemmatimonadota bacterium
CCAGGAATTCGATTTCTTCTTCCTCCACTACAAGTACACCGACTCCCGGGGAGAGGACGGGGACTTCCAGGCCAAGGTGGCGGCCATCGAGGCGGCGGACGCCCTTGTGGCCCGGGTAGTGGCCCTGGGACCGGGGGTCTTGGTGGTGACCGGCGATCACTCCACGCCGGCGGCGTTCCGGGCCCACTCCTGGCACTCGGTCCCCCTCCTCCTCCACTCCCCCTGGGCCCGTCCCACGGGTCGGCGGTTCGGCGAGGGGGAATGCCGGCGCGGGGATCTGGGGACCTTTGAGGCCAAGCACCTCATGACCTTGGCCCTGGCCCATGCCGGGCGCCTGAACAAGTTCGGAGCCTAGGGTGCGGAACGAAGACATCCTGGCGGAGGCCCTGGCCCTGGGGGAGGAGGGGGATTGGGAGGGGATGATCCGGCGCCTGGACGAGGCCCTCGGGCTCTCTCCCCAAGATCCCGAGGTCCTGGCCTGGCTGGGGGTGGCGGAATGGGAGCTGGGGAACTTGGGTGCGGCGTATGACCGGTTCAAGGAAGCCCTGAGCCTGGAGCTGGACGATCCCTTCCTGTTGGCCTCGGCGGGCAACACTCTGGCCCATTTCGACGATCCCGCTGCCGAGGGGGCCTTGCGCACGGCCACCCTGCTGGCGCCGGACTTCCCCCTGGCCCGGTGCCTGTACGGGGCCTACCTCGCCCGGGAAGGGTTGTTGGATGAGGCCCTGGCGGAACTCCAGGCGGCCCTGGAGTTGGATCCCCAGGATCCGGAGGCCCTCTACGAGATGGGCGTGGCCCGGGCCTTGAGGGGGGAATGGGAAGAGGCGGCGGAGCATTTCGCCAAGGCCGCGGTCCTGGATCCGGAGGACGAGGGCTGGGTGCGGGTGGTCTTGGGGCTCGTGGAGGTGGAACTGCGCCGGATGGAGGAGGGCGCCCAAGACCTCCTCCAGGGAGCCCGCCTCCGGCCCCGGGACACGGAGGCCCAGCTCCTGGCGGCCCTGGGGGCGGGGGCCGTGGGGTGGGAGGATCTGGCCTGGGAGATGTTGGAGCGGGGGCGGCAGGAGGTGGAGGGGGTGCATGTCGATCTGCTGGAATCCGTGGAGGAGTCTCTGGAAGAAGGGGCGGAAGCCGCCGGGGTGGTCCTGGTGCAGGAGGTGCTCCCCCGGGTTCTCCGGGAACGCCTCATGGTCCGGCGTTGAAAGGGGTAGGTCGGAAGGGAAGGGGGATCATGGGGGCCGGGGGCAAGCTTGCCGCCGGAGGACCCCGGAGGGGCAGGCTCCGGCGACCCCTGATCCCCGGGGTAGCTGACACCCGACGGTGGGGGGGCGGAAAAGGGGTCTCCCCTTGCTGACACCCCGCTGACAGCCGGGCCTACCTTTCTGAAATAGGGTGGAGAAGGGGGGGGAGGGACGGGCTCCGGCAGGCGGATGGAGGCCCGGAGCAAAGGCGGACCGCGACGAAGAGGGAGGTGCTGCCGTGGTGAACGTGCCCGTGGAACGCCATCGCCTGGCCAATGGGCTTCGGGTGAACCTGTCGGTGGATCGTTCCGTCCCGCTGGTCGGGGTGAACCTCTGGTACGCCGTGGGTTCCCGTAACGAAGGGCCGGGGCGCACAGGGTTCGCCCACCTGTTCGAGCACATGATGTTCCAGGGATCTGCCCACGTCCCCAAGAACCGGCACTTCGAGCTCATCGAATCCGTGGGAGGATCCCTGAACGCCTCCACCTGGTTCGACCGGACGAACTATTACGAGACCCTGCCGGCCCAGCATCTGGACCTGGCCCTGTGGTTGGAATCGGACCGGATGGGTTGGATGCTGGAGGCCATGACCGAGGAAAAGCTCCGGAACCAGCAACAGGTGGTCCTGAACGAACGACAACAACGGTACGAAAACCAGCCCTACGGGGACTGGGACGAGCGGATGCTGGCGATGCTCTTTCCCCCGGGCCACCCCTATCACCACCCCGTGATCGGGTCCCGGGAAGACATCGCCGCGGCCACCCTGGACGATGTGGCCGAGTTCTTCCGCACCTTCTACGTCCCCAACAACGCCGTGCTCACCGTGGTGGGGGATCTCGAACCAGACCGGGCCCTGGCATCGGTGGAGAAGTACTTCGGCGTTCTTTCTCCGGGGGGGCCGATTCCCCCCTTCCCCGGTAATCCGGATCTGTCCCCGACCTTGGGAAGAACGGTGCGTGACGAGGTGGAGGCGCGGGTGCCCCTTCCCAGGGTCTATGTGGGTTTCCGGGCGCCCTCGTTGAAGGACCCGGCGTTCCACGTCGGGGAAGTGACGGCCCTGATCCTGGGCACCGGCCGGGCCTCCCGCCTGTACCGGAGCCTGGTGTGGGAGCGGAAGGTGGCCAAGGATGTGTCTGTACACCTTCTGCCCCTGGAACTGGGGGCATCGGTGCTCCTCTGTTGGATCACCGGCTACCCCGGGACCTCCCCCACCGACCTGGAAACCGCCCTCCTGGGGGAGCTGGAGGGACTCGCAATGGTTTCGGCAGAGGAGCTCGCCCGGGCTGTGGCCCTGGCCGAGTCCCATTTCCTGCGGGAACTTCAACCCGTGGGCGAACGGGCGGATCTCCTTTCCATGTTCGACCAGATCTTCCAAGACCCCGCCCGCCTGAATTCCGAGCTGGACCGGATCCGGTCGGTGTCGGAGCGCCAGGTGGAGGCCTTTGCCCGTCGGTACCTGGGGCCGGACAACCGCGCGATCCTGGCCTATCGGCCGCGGGAGGGCTCGTGAGGACCGCGCCCGGGGGCGGGGAGCTGTCCTGGGGGATCCGGGGAGCGCCGGCCGGAACGGCGGGGCCGGGCCCGGGGGTGCGGGACCCCTCCACCCCACCGGGCCCGGGGCCCGGCCGTCCTTTCCAGTTCCCGGAGATCGTCTCGGCTCCCCTCCCGAACGGGCTCCGGGTGGCTGTGGCCCCCATGGGGAGGTTTCCCCTGGTCACGGTGGCCGTGGTGCTGTTGGACGGCGGCGAGGGGGAGGTGGAGGGGGGTGAGGCAGGGTTGGCGGTGCTGGCGGGCAGGGCCCTGGAGGGGGGCAGTACCCGCCGTTCCGGTCAGGAGCTGGCCCGGGCCCTGGAAGGACTGGGGGCCAGCCTTGCCCTGCACACCGGCTGGGACGCCGTGACAGTCTCGGCGACGGCGCTGGCCCCCCGTCTGCCGGCGATGCTGGCACTCCTGGCCGAGGTGGTCATGGAGCCGGCGTTCCCCGAACCGGAGGTGGAAAGGCTCCGGAACCAGCAACGGGCGGCCTTGAGGCAGCGGCGGATGGAGCCGGGAACCCTGGCCGACGACATGGCCTGCCGGGTGATCTACGCCCCCGGTACCCCCTACCACCGCCCCCTCATCGGGACGGCGTCCTCCCTGGAGGGCGCGGACTCGGCCAGGGTACGGGCCTTTGCGGGCAGGCGGTACGGTCCCCGCAGGACGGTGGTGGTGGTGGCGGGGGACGTGGGCCCTGAAGAGGCGATCCGGCAGGTGGAGGGAGCTTTCGGCACCTGGGAGAACAGGGGTGGAGACGCCGCCGGTGGGGGGATCCCGGTGGCTCGCGGCACCGGCGGAGGTCGGATCTGGCTGGTGCACCGCCCGGAGGCCGTTCAGTCGGAGATCCGCATCGGCCAGATGGGAGCCCCCCGAAACCACCCCAGGCACCTGGACCTGGAGGTCTTCAACACGGTTCTCGGGGGGATCTTCACCAGCCGGCTCATGCTCAATCTCCGGGAGAAACAGGGGTTCACTTACGGCGCCCGTTCCCGGTTTTCCTTCCGTCGGAAGGCGGGACCCTTCCTGGTGTCGACGGCGGTGACCACGGACGTCACGGCCCCGGCGGTCCGGGAGGCGTTGGGGGAGATCCGAGGGTTGTGGCAGGAAGGCCCCACGCCGGGGGAGGTGGGACAGGCTCGGGATTTCCTCACCGGCGTGTTCCCCCTGCGCCTGGAAACCACCGCGCAACTGGCGGCCCGGGTGTCGGAGCTTTTCGTCTACGACCTCCCCGACGACTTCTTCCGAACCTACCGGGACCGGTTGGCGGAAGTATCCCCCCGGGGTGTGCAGGAGGCGGCGGGAGCCGTCCTGAACCCGGAGGAGATGGCGGTCGTGGTGGTGGGAAGCGCCCCTGAGGTCCGGGGTCCCCTGGAGGATCTGGGGTGGGGACCCGTGGAAGTCCTCGAGCCCCCCGACGCCTGAAGGGGGAGAAAGGGAGGCTCCCCGGCCAGCTCTTCCGGGGAGGCCCTCCCTCAACCGTCACCGAGGAAAGGAGGAAAAGCCGGCGGGACCCGCGTCGGGCTTGCCGGCCGTGACCCATGTCGGAGAGAGAGCCGCAGGATCAGGGGAAGGACCGGGGCACCGGGGCGGGCCCGGAACTCGT
>JAUQOX010000029.1 GCA_030550695.1 Gemmatimonadota bacterium
ACCGCTTCGTGGCCAGGGTTCTGGCCCCCGAAGAGAAGAGGGCCTTGGCCGAGGAGGACGACCCCCAGACAGCCCTGTGGCTCTACTGGGCCGCAAAGGAGACCGTCTTCAAGAGCGTCAGCAAGGCCCTGGGCCGGCCTCCCCCTTTCCGACACTCCTTGTTCCGGGTTCGTCTGGAGCCCCCGCCCGACCCCGGGGGGAACCAACCCCTCCTCGGACCCCGGATCCGCAAGGGGCGTGGTTCGTACGGAGAGTTCCAGGTGAACCTTCGGATCGAAGCGGGTCCCGGATGGATCCATGCCTTGGGGTGGATGGGGGATCCCACCAAGGACTTGCCTTGGGGGGTTCGGTACGGGGTGGCTCCCATCGTCTCCCCGCCGGGCGAATGGAAGGAGGCGCTCCGCTCCCTCTTCTCCCCCCGGGAGTGGCAGGGGGTGTACCAACCGGCATCGGCCTTGGCCCGCCTCGAAGCTCGGGGTGCCTTGGCCGCCGCCTTGGGGGTCGAAGAGGGGCGACTGGAAATCGCCGCCGGACCGGGTGCAGCAGGGCGGCGCATTCCTCGGGTTCTTCTGGACGGGGTGGCAGCCCCCCTGGACCTCACCCTCTCCCACCATGGAAACTGGATCGGATGGGCCTTCCTCTGGGGGGAGGAACCCAGGGACAGGGGACCCGTCTCCGTCCCCCCTATTTCTCCCACGGCCGGTACCTGACCAGCAGGGCCACCGAGGAACGACGAAAGTAAGCCCCTCCGATTTCGGTCTCCGCCCGGGTCCACCCCACGCGAAGGGCGCCGTCCAGGTTCAGGAGCAGGGGGCGCTGAAGCTCCAGGTAGATCTGGGAAGCGTTGTCCGCCTCTTCGCCGGGCACCAGGCGGGCGAAGCCGGTGGGGGTGAGGTACCGCTTGGTGGTATAGGCCCCGAAAACGTTCAACGCCGCCAGATGAGGCAGCGGGAGGTAGGCCACCCCCTCCAGGCGCAGAGCATCGTACTCGGGCCGACGGGAGTTGGACCGGTTCAGGGTGCCTTCGGCTCGGACCCGCACCAGAACAGAGGCGTCCCGCGGGGAGGCCCATTCGCCGGCCAGAACCAGGGCCCGGTCTCTCCGGAATGGGTCGGAAGGATCGAAGGTGCCCTGTTTGTCGTAGCGCACCCCGCGGACCTCCAACCACACCCCCATGGTCCAGGGGGCCCCCCAACGGGCTCCCATCTGCAGCCCCGCCCCTTTTCGGTCCAGAAGGTCCAGTTGGGGGGTGAGGGGGGAGGTGGAAAAATCCGACCACTCGCCATAGAGCTCCCCTTCCAGGGAGAGCCCCGGCCTGGGCGAGGTGGCCACCCCCAGGCGCCCGTCCAAGCTCCAGTAGCCGGGCTGGAGGAAGAGGGGCATGGGCGGTCGGTCGTCCACCCTCCTCCCTCCCCACCGCACCCCGGCCCAGAGGGTCCCCAGGGAGGCCACCTCCTCCAGGGCATGCAACTCCACCTCCCCCACCCACTCCCGGGGGGCATAGTCCCTCACCTTGAAACCGGCGGCGGCGGACTGCCGCAGGCCCCCGTCGAAGGAGAGGTCCATGCGTCGCGTAGCCCCGGAAAGGAGCCGGAGGGTCCCCCGTACCCCCACCTCCCCGGCCACGGCCTCCGCCCGCGTGGTGCTGTCCACGGCGGGGATCGTCACAGCCGCCAGGTTGCCCCGGTACCCCTCCGCCGCCACTCCCCACGTCACCACCAGGTCTTGCCGGATCCCCTGGCCCCCCAACCCCCCCCCGGGCCAGAGGGTAACCGCCGGGAACAACCACCAGACGCCCAACCCCGCCCCTCTCCTCCCCCGGCACCGCCCTCTTTTCGCCCGCCGCCCTCCCCCCGTTCCCCCTTCACCCCTCCCCTCTCCGGCCGGCGCCGACGGCAGCAGGCCAGGGGGAACCGGACGCTCCCCACCCACGTCACACCCGCGCACGGTCCAAGCCTCCCCCGGCCCACCGCCGGAACTGTGCCGCATTGGCCAGGGCCCTCTCCATCAACTCCTGGGCCAGCCCCTTTTGCACCTCCAGGGCAGCGATCCGCTCCTCCAGGCTCAAGGGGCGCCCTCCCCCCGCGGTGTCGGCCACCGTCGGCACCCCGGCGGGATCCCTTCCGGTGTCGGTCCGCCGCACCGGGTTCGTAACCGGCAGACGACTGTCCCCAAAACGATCCAAGCCGGCCAGAAAATCGCGAGCCGACCGGTCCCGCCGTTGCGCTTCCTTGAGTTCCTGGAGGCGTCGGTCGATCTCCTCCAGCAGGGCCCGGTACTGGGAGGCCCGGTACTCCTCCTGGGCCGCTTTCCGCCGCAGGTCTTCAGGTCCGTCCCGGGGATCGCGGACCAGGGTATAGGTCCGCTCCAGGGAAACCCTCGGATCTTCGGCTTCCGCCACCAGGGTCTGATACCGATGGTTGATGTCGGTGATGAGAACCCCCAGGTTCACGCTGTCCTGGGCCGTCCGGGCTCGGTTCCGCTCCCCCAGCAAGGAATCCAGCCTCACCACCAGGGCGTCGGTGTACCGTCTCCTCGCCTCCCGCAGGGCCTGCTCCAAGGCTTGAACCCGCCGTTCCTGGGACCGCACCTCCGCAGCCAGGGTCTGGGTCTGCGCGAAGACCGCGTTCCGCCGTTCCCGATTGGACGGGGGGATGCGGTCGAACTCCTCGCTGGCCCTCTGCCACCGGCTCAGGAGGACCTCCCAGGCGGCCACCGCGGCCCGGAGTTCGTCCCGGGCCGCCTGATAAAGGGCTTCCAGTTCGGGAAGGGTCAGCCGTTCCTGGGCGGGGAGGGAGGGGGGGACAAACGGGAACGATAGGGCTGACCCTACCCACCCCCCCAAGGAGAGGAGGAGGCGTTTCCCGCTGGTGGGCTTCCAAGGGGAGCGGGAGTTCACGAACCGATTCCGTATTTCTCCAGCTTGTAATAAAGGGCGCTGGGCTTGATCCCCAACAAGCGGGCCGCCTCGGCCTTGACCCCTTTGGCCTGGGCCAGGGCCCGCCGGAGCAACCTCTCCTCCACCCCTTCCACGGCCCGGTTCAGGTCCAACCCCGTCTCGGGGATCAGGGCATCCAGCAGGGTCGTGTCCAGCGCCCCTCCCTCCGGGAGGAGGGGGAGGTCCTCTTCCCGGAGGACCGGACCCTCGGCCAGGACCAGGGCCCGTTCCATGACGTTTTCCAACTCCCGCACGTTCCCCGGCCACTCGTATTCCATGAGGCGCCGCAGGGCGGCCTCCGAAACCGACTCCACCCGGGAACGGGTGCGCTCCCGCAACTTGCGGAGAAAATGGTCCACCAGGAGGGGGATATCGCTCTTCCGCTCCCGGAGGGGGGGAAGGGTGATGGGAACGACGTGGAGGCGGTAGAAGAGATCCTCCCGGAACGTGCCCCCCTTCTGAAGTTCGTCCGGGGGGGTATTGGTGGCGGCGATGATCCTGACGTTGACGGGGATGGTTTCCTCCCCCCCTACCCGCTCAAGTTCCCGTTCCTGCAAGACCCGGAGCAGACGGATCTGGGTGCTGGGGCTGATGGTGGCGATCTCGTCCAGGAAGAGGGTACCTCCGTCGGCCAGTTCGAAGCGCCCCCGCCGCTGCTTTTCCGCCCCGGTGAAGGCACCCTTCTCGTGCCCGAAAAGCTCGGAATCCAGGAGACCTTCAGGAAGGGCGCCGCAGTTCACCCGAATGAAGGGGCCGTCCCTCCGTGGGGAACCGGCATGGATGGCCCGGGCCACCAGCTCCTTCCCCGTGCCGGACTCGCCGTAGATCATGACGGTGGAATCGCTGGGGGCGACCCGCTCGATCCAGCGAAAAACCTGTCTCATCTGGGGAGAATCTCCCACAATCTCCCCGTAGCGGGCCTGCGCCTCTTCCTTCAAACAGGTGTTCTCCACCCGCAGGGCCACATTTTCGCGCCGCAGGCGGAGCCGCTCCGCCCTCTCGGAAAGAAGGCGGTCCACTTTGACCCCGAACTCCTCGGAGGAGAAGGGTTTGGTGATGAAGTCGGCGGCCCCCATCTTCATGGCTTCCACGGCCTTTTCCACCGTCCCATAGGCCGTGATGACCATGACCTCCACCTCCGGAAACCGCTCCCGGACCCTCCGAAGCACCTCCAGGCCGTCCATCCTGGCCATTTTCAGATCGGTGATGACGAGGTCCGCCCCCATCTCCTCCAAGAGGGCGATCCCCTGCTCGCCGCCGCTGGCCGAGAGGGTCTTGTGCCCCCTTCGCCTCAGGAGGAGTTCCAGGCCCTCTCGCATGGAATCATGGTCTTCGATGATCAGGACCTGCGCCATGCTTTACTCCACTCCCTGCCTGCTTTGGGAGCCCAATCCTCCCCCCCCGGAAAATATATGCGGAACTCCGCCCCCTCCCCAATCGCCGATCCGCCGGGGTGAACCTCGACCCTCCCCTCGTTGGCCTGCACCAGTTGACGCACGATGGCCAGACCCAGACCGGCTCCCTTTTCCTTGTCGGTCACGAAGGGTTCGAAGATCCGGGAAGAGAGTTCCGCCGAAATCCCCGGCCCGTTGTCTTTCACGGAAATGAGAGCCTCGCCGTGGTGGAGCCGACAAGAGAGGACGACGGCATCTCCAGCCTGGGAAGCGTTTTTCAGGAGGTTCAGGACGACCCGTTTGACGTGCTCGGGGTCGGCCCACGCCATGACCGGCTGGGGCGGGAGGTCCACCGTAAGGGAAATCCTTTGCTCTCGCATCTGGGCTTCCAGCAACTCCGTCGCCTCCTCGACAGGCTGGCGGATGTCGTGGAGCTTTGGCTCCGCCCGCTGGGGCCGGGAGAAGGAGAGGAAATCGTCGATGATCCGGTTGAGCGAGGCGATCTCTCCCCTCACCTTACCCAGCAGACGGAAGCGTTCCTTGGGGTCCTCGGCCTGGGCCGCAGCGGCCGTCAAGAGTTCCAGCCCTCCCAAAGGATTCCGGATCTCGTGGGCTACCTGGGCCAGCATGAGACGCAGCTGTTCGTCCCTTTGGAGGATTCCCTGACGCATCCGTTCCATGGCCCGGGACAGCCGCCGGACCTCGCTCCCCCCCTCTTCCCGCACCGGCTCGTCCATCCTCCCCCTCTGGATCCGGAGGGCGACCCGCCCCAGCCGCTCCAAGGGTCGGCTGACCGTGGTGGCGAGGAACCAGCCCAGCAGGCCCGCCAGGGCCGCTGCCACCAATGACCCCCGGATCATGGCCCAGCGGAAGTCGGTCAACGCCTTCATGTAGTCGGCGGGTCCCCGAACCGCCAAGACGGCATCGGTCTGCTCCAGGCGGACGAAACCGTATTTGTAGTAGCGTTTTTCTCCTTCGTGGTAGTAGAGGGGGGAGGTGGCCTGTCCCCAGCGGACGGCCTCCTGGATTTCGGCACTGTACGGTGCAAACTCCCGGAGAACCGTTCCTACCGGTACCTCGTCGGCGTCCAACGACGTCACCAGGGCCGTGAGATCCGAGGCGCGAAGGATATATGCCTCGTCCATGAAGCGCTTCAACCGCTGGAGTTGTTGCTGGACCCTGAGGAAGGTCGGGCTTCCTTCGTCCCCGGGCCGGAGGGAAAGGATCTCGGCCTCAGCCTGGAGGGATGCCTCTGCCACCGCCCCTGCCACCTGGTACAATTTCTGGTCTAACTCCCGTTCCAGGGCCCGGGAGGCCGTGCGATAGGCCACCGTGCCCCCGAGGGCAGAGACCGCCAGGGAGAAGGCCACGAAAATGAGGATGAACTGCCGGCGGAGCGACACGTCTCAGATCCCGCAGGGGACCCGTTCTTTCACCACCTCCCGGAAGGTGATGGGATCCCGGGTCCGGGGCGCAACAACGATGTGGATC
Organism: Gemmatimonadota bacterium; assembly: GCA_030550695.1. Classification (GTDB taxonomy): domain Bacteria; phylum Gemmatimonadota; class Gemmatimonadetes; order Longimicrobiales; family Gaopeijiaceae; genus JAUQOX01. Next base: position 5,824 of record JAUQOX010000029.1, read on the forward strand.
GGGTAATGGAGCCGCGCCGCCGGAGAGCAGAAGTCTCCGGGGACCCGCTCGAAAACTTCCACCTCTGTTCCCCGGTCCGTCTGAAGGATCCGGCGTATTTCCACACTGTCGCCGGCCTCCAGGCGCTCCCCCACGGCGGCCACCAGGACCATCTCGCTCCGCCAGTCGATGAGGGGGGGAGATGCCGTAGGATCTGCCTTGTGGGCCCGCCAGAACTCTACCCAGCCCGACGGGGTGGACAGGCTTCCCGGTGGCGTGGAGACGAATACCCGGGGTGCTGTGGGGCGGGCCCCGGAATCCTCGCCCCGGTCCAGGGTTCCGAAGGGAACGGTACCCACATAAGCCGAACGAAAGCCCGCCCCCACAGTGAAGTCACGGACAAGGGTAGAGGCCTGAATGACCCGGACCGCCTGGAGATCAGGTCCTGCCTCGGACAAGGAAAGGGTTCCGAGGGTGCCTTGCGTGCAGCGGGTCCACGTGACAAGAGAATCACGGATCTGGTCCCGGATCCGAAGGGTAACCTGCGTCTCGCCCAGACTGCAGACGGGTTTGAGGGTTGGATCCAGATCAGGCACGAATAGACGCAACCCCTCGGTCTCGTTCAGTTGGGTGATGAGGGCTGCATAGGCCGAGGCGTAGGCCCGCCCTTGCCCTCCGTCGGAGCGGAGCTGTTCGTCTCCAGGTAACCCTCGGTAGGACACACTCTCCCGGAGCTGCCACCTTCCATCGGATGTCCAGGTGAGGATCTGCTGCAGCTCGCCAGGCCACTCGTTCGCAATGAGGGGCGCTACGACCGTGACCCGGATCTCTCCCACCTGGCCGAATCGCAGAGCCCCCGGTCGGAGCCCGTCATCGGACTGGCAGGCGGGGAGGAGACAGCTGGAAACTGCCAGCACCGTGAGGTAGATGCTCCTCTTCAGCCGGCGGTGGCAGGTATCCCTCCCCGGGTATGTCATGACAATCCTTCCCTTTCTTTTTTCCCCCGTACCTGCGGCGGAACGGTGGGAGACCTTGCCCGCCTCAGTCGAGGAGACGGAGAGGCATAACCAGGCAGAGGTAGTCGGGGACCTCCTCCTCCCCCGTGCCGACCGGCTCCAGGGTAGCGGCGCGCTCAGGGGCCTTGAAGGTCATTTTTACCTCTTCTGTGGGAATGTAACGGAGAATCTCCAACAGGTAGTTGGCGTTGAACCCGATCTCGAGGGGCTCCCCTTCGTAGTGCAGTTCCAGCTCGTCTTCAGCTTCTCCCAGGTCGGGAGTAAGAACGTTGAATTGTACCTTACCTTCACTGAACCGGAGTCGTACCCGATGGGTCTGGTCGCTGGCCACTACAGCCATCCTCCGGACCGTGGAGGTAAAGAGGTCCTTGGAGACGATGGCCACTTTGTCGTTGTCCTTGGGAATGACCTGCTCGTAGTTGGGATAGACCCCCTCGATGAGGCGGGTATAGATCTCCACGGTGGCAGTACGGAAACCCAGCTCGTTCCCACCATGGGCGACCTCGATCTCGTCTTCCCCTCTGAAGAGCCGCATGGCGTGCTGAAGGGCAGGGGGAGGGACGACGAAGTTGGCACTTGGAACGTTGGACGGCGGGGTCAGAACCTGCATCCGAGCCAGGCGATGACCATTCGTCGCCACCATCCGCATCCGGCCGTCCCGAAGCTCCCACAACACCCCGTTCAAGATCGGACGGCTTTCTTCCGTTGAAACAGCAAAGCTCGTGTGGTGGATGAGCTTATGAAGGTCGCTCCCTGTCACCTTCCAGCCCTGGCGGAAATCCAGGGCCGGAAGGCTGGGAAAATCCTCGCTGGGAATTCCGTTCAACCGGAATTGACTGCGTCCGCAACGGAGCTCCAACTGGTTGCCCCGCGTCTTCAAGGTAACGGGACTGTCGGGAAGTTCCCTGGCGATCTCCTGAAGCTTCCGTCCAGGTGCCGTGATAGCTCCTTCCTCCAAGACCTCCGCAGGCACCGCCACCCGCACCGAGAAATCCAGATCTGTGCCGGACAAGCGTAGCTCTCCATCCCTGATCTCCAGCAGGACGTTGGAGAGGACTGGGAGGGTCGTCTTGCTCGGGATGCTGGCTGATACGGCCGCCAGACCTTGGTGGAGGTTGCTGCGGGCGACGACGACGTTCATGGCTCCTCCGGCGGTGGGCTTAAAGCGAGGTGCAGGGCCGAGTCTGTTCTCTCTTCAAAGGTAAAAAAAACTCCAGTAGTAGAAGAGGAGGTGGAAATGTGGAGAGGTGTGGCGACGAGCAGGCGAAGTGGAAGAGCTGGAAGGGGATATCCCCGTGGAGCCGATGTGGAGGGGGAGGGGAAAAAAGTCTTTCGGGGCGGAAACACCACGGGGTGTGGAGCGTTCTCCCCATCTCCTCCACCGCTTCTCCACAGGGTTGTCCACGCATTGCGCTCCCTGGATCGTCTCCTCGAAGGAAGTGGAAGGGAGGAGTTTCGAAGGGTCCTGACGGCTAGCGGGCCGCAAGGCGGGCCCGAATGGCCTCTAGATGCCTCCTGAGGGTAGGTTCCCTGGTCAGGGATTCCTCTATCTTCCGGAGGGAGTGGAGAACCGTGGAGTGGTCCCGATTCCCCACAAGGGCCCCGATCTGGATCAGGGAAAGACCGGTGAGTTCCCGAAGAAGATAGATGGCAACCTGCCGAGGAAGAGTGAGATTCCGTGTTCGGCGAGGTCCTACCAGTTCTCCTACCGAAATACCGAAGTGCGCCGCCACGGCGGCACGGATCTGCTCCGGGGAGGGTGGAACACTTCTCGTCTGGCCATTGCTGGAGAGAATTCCCTGAAGGACAGCCTGGGCCATGGCCAGAGTGACCTCCTGATTCTTCAAGGAGGAGTAAGCTAGAAGCTTGATGATGGCGCCCTCCAGCTCCCGTACCGACGAAGTGCAGAAACGGGCGATGAAGTCGATGACCTCCGGATCCAGGGTCAGGGAGTCGTCGGCAGCCTTCTTCCGCAGGATGGCCACACGGGTCTCATAGTCCGGAGGCTGGATATCCGCCACCAGCCCCCATTCGAACCGCGAGACAAGACGCTCTTCCAGGCCCGGCAGTTCCTTGGGAGGCCGGTCGCTGGTGAGAACAATCTGTTTTTGGGCGTCATAGAGGGCATTGAAGGTATGGAAGAATTCCTCCTGTGTTCTTTCCTTGCCCTCCAAAAAGTGCACATCATCCACCAGGAGGATGTCAATCTCACGATAGCGCCGACGGAAGTGGGGCGTGGTGCCCTCCTGGATGGAGCCCACCAGCTCGTTCATGAACTGTTCGGTGGGCACGTAGGCGACCCGCTTCTTGGGGTTGGCTGCAAGAACGGCATGACCCACGGCGTGCATCAGATGGGTCTTGCCGAGGCCTACACCTCCGTAGAGGAAGAGCGGGTTGTACATCCTGGCAGGTTTTTCGGCAACCGCCACGGCTGCCGCCGCGGCCAACTGGTTACCGGCCCCCACGACAAAGCGGTCGAAGGTGTAGCGGGGGTTGAGGGGGATGCCGGGGGTGGGGGGTGGTGTGTGGCCCGTGGGGGGGGAGGGCTCAAGACTTCCGGAGCCGGGGAAGTAAGAGGCAGGCGAGACGGTCACCCGGGGGGGACGAGCCTCCAGAGGGCCCTCCCCCGGCAGGAACGAGACGGTAAGGGCCCTCCCGAGGATTTGCCGGGTGGCCGCCTCCACGAGAGTTCGGTACTTCTCCGTAAGCCACTCGGCGTGGAAGGGAGTGGGGGTCTCGACCACCAACTCGTGGTCAGTCAGCAACTTTGGGCGAGTGCCCATCAACCAGGCCCGGAACGTCTGCTCAGGCAGCCGTCCCTGGAGCGCCTGGAGCGTCCGAGACCAAAGTTCAGCAGCCGTGATCTCCATGGAGGTCGGGCGGTTCCGAAGCTCGCCGCCTGTTCGACGGCCCTTCCGCCGGGGCCATCCCCCAGGGCACCTTCCCATCCGCCGGATCCGGCTCGGGAGGGGAAAGGCAGGTGCGCCGTTGGGGGGCAGGCAAGGTAGGGATGGCGGCAGAGGAAGTCAATCAACCCGGGAAACCCGGCTTGGGGGGGGTTGACCCCTGGGCAGTTCCGAAGGTATGTTGCTGGGCTAATTTTCACGACGCAACGCCAGGTCTCGCAGGGATCTCGCCATGATGCCGACCTACAGGCCGCGGAATCGGAAGCGGAAGAACAAGCACGGCTTCCGGGCCCGCATGTCCACACGGGGAGGTCGCAAGACCCTCAACCGCCGGCGGCGCCATGGCCGGCGTCGGCTGGTGGTCCGAATCGGCTCGAAATAGTGCCGTGGAGGACACCCGGCCTCCCCTGGGGCCGGCCGAGGGGGAGCGGTTTCCCCCCTCCAGCAGGCTCACCGGGAGTCAGGAGATCCGTCGGCTCCTCCGACACGGCCAGAGGAAGAAGACGTCTCATCTGGACGTCTTCTTTTTGTCTTCCGGGAGCGGCGAGCCGCGCTTCGGTCTGGTGGTCCCGCGGTTCAAGCGCACGGCCGTGATGCGGAATCGGCTGAAGCGGCGCCTCAGGGAGGTGGGCCGTCGGGAAGTGCTCCCCCGGCTCCGGGTGTGCGGAGCCCCGGTGGACCTCCTCGTAAGGACGCGCCCGGAGACCTATCGGGCCACGTATGGCCAGCTGAAGGCAGAATTGGCGGCCGTTGCCGAGGAGATATGCTCAAGACTGCGCTCCTCGCCCTGATTCGGTTCTACCGCCGGGGGATTTCCCCTTTTACCCCCCCGTCCTGCCGGTTTGTCCCTACCTGTTCTGCCTTTGCCGAAGAAGCGTTGTTGAGGTACGGGCCGTGGAAGGGGGGGTGGTTGGCCCTTCGTCGGCTCCTCCGCTGTCATCCTTTCGGCGGTAAAGGCTACGACCCTGTCCCATGAGAACGGAAATCCGCTTTCTTCTGGCCATGGTTCTGATGATCGGGGTTCTGGTCGTCACGAACCTTCTCTTCCCGCCCATCCCTCCGGAGGGCGTCCCCGGAGGTGGAGGTAGCACGGTGGGGGGTGCGGGAACCCCGAGCCCGGACACCATGGCGCGAGAGCCGGCCACCCCTGCTGGAGAAGAGGGGGCCCTTCCGTTACCGGTTGCCCCGCGGGCTCTGCCAGGGGCAGAGGAGGGGGGGGCGGTGGGAGAAGAGGCCGCGAGACGGTCCGCTCCCAGGACGGTGCAGGTTCAGACCCCCCTCATGGTCCTCACCTTTACCACCGAGGGGGGCCGACTCCTCTCGGCCCGGCTTCCCAGGTTCCCGTCCTTCACCCGTCCTGGGAGTGTGGAACTCATATACCCTGAGGGGCCTGGAGCCTTGGGGAACCGCCTCTTGGTGGGGAAGGACACCTTGGACCTCCGGCGCCTCCCCTTCGAGATCAACCCGCCGGAAGGACTTGAACTCAGGGAGGGCGATGGGCCGGGAACCTTGCAGCTCACCTACCAGCACCCCACCCATCCCTTCCGTTTCGAGATTCAATACCGCTTCTATCCGGATCAGTACCTGGTGGAGGTGACCGGCCAGGTCAGGGGGCTGGATGCCTCCGTCCTTTTCACCGAGCTGGGGACGGGGATTCCTTTCAACGAGCCCCGGGAACAGGATGAGGTCCGGGCGGCGGCCTACGTTCTGAACCACCGGATCCAAGGGATCCGATCCCAGTCCCTCGAGAGGGTGAGCCAGCCTCGGGTGGAGGCCGGCCCGTTCTACTGGGCTGCCTTCAAGAGCAAATACTTCGTGGTGGCCTTGTTGGCCGGGAGGGGGAACGACGAGGACCACTTGGGGGGGGCGGTGGCCCAGCCTGCCGGTGGTCGGCATCAGGTTGCCTTGACGGTTTCCCAGCCGGTGGGTTTGGGGGGGGATTTCGCCTACCGCCTGTTCCTGGGACCCCAGGAGTTTGCCCGCTTGGCCAACCTGGGAAGGGACATGGAGGAGGTGAATCCCTACGGATGGAGGTTCTTCCGGCCGATCATCCGCCCCTTCGTAGGCATCATCATGTGGGTTCTCGTCTTCCTCCACGAGAACCTGAATCTGGGCTATGGTTGGGTTCTCATCCTCTTCGGAATCCTGATGCGGATCGTCCTCTATCCGCTGAACCAGAGGGCGATGAGGGCCCAGCTTCGCAACATGGAGGTACAGCCGCTCCTTCAGGAGATTCAGACCAAGTACAAGGACAACCCTGAGAAGCTCCAGAAGGAGATGATGAAGCTGTACAAGGAGCACGGGTTCAATCCTTTTGCCGGCTGTCTGCCCATGCTCCTCCCTTGGCCGGTACTCATCGCCCTCTTCTTCGTTTTCCAGAACACCATCGAGCTCAGGGGCGTGCCCTTCCTCTGGCTTCCGGATCTTTCCACCCCTGACCCCTACTACATCCTCCCCGCCTTGCTGGGGATCTCCATGTTCCTTCTCCAGTGGGTGAGCATGAAATCCATGCCCCAGACCAATCCCCAGATGAAGATGATGCTCTGGCTCATGCCCATCATGATGGTCTTCATCTTCCTGAATCTGGCGTCTGGGCTGAACCTCTACTACACCACGGCCAATCTGGCGACCCTGCCCCAGCAGGTCTTGATCGCCCGGGAACGGAAGAAATTTCAGCCCAGAGTGCCGCAGCCGCCTTCAAAGTGAGACCCCGGTCACGGGGGGGCTGAGAGGCGTAGGAGGGAATCTTTTCCCATGGTCCGCCCCGATACCATCGTGGCCCTGGCTACCCCTCCAGGGATCAGCGCCTTGGCCGTGGTCCGTCTGTCGGGCCCGGAGGCGTTTTCCATGGTGGGTCGTCTCTGCCCCCCCCACCCCCCCCCCCAACCCCCCCCGGGGGGCCCCCCCCCGGGGGGGGCGGGGGCCCCCCCCCCCCCCCACCCAGGGCCCCCGAGGGTGCACCCCCACACCCCCCGGCCCACCCTGGGCTGGGCCGTGGATCCTCGCACCGGCGAAAGGCTGGACCAGGTGATGGTCACCGCCTATCCCGCCCCGAAGAGCTATACGGGGGAGGATGTGGTGGAGCTCTCCTGCCACGGCGGCTGGCTCTCCCCCCAGTTGGTGGTGGAGGCCCTCCTGGAGCTGGGGGGCCGTCGGGCGCAAGAAGGGGAGTTCACCAGGAGGGCCTACCTGAACGGAAAGTTGGATCTCCTCCAAGCGGAAGCCGTTCTGGACCTCATCGAGGGCCGCAGTCTGGCCCTCCACGGAAGGGCGGTTCATCACCTGGAAAGGGGGCTCTCCCGCCGCCTGGCCCAGGTCCGAGAAGACCTCCTGGGCCTGGAAGCTTCGCTGGTCTACCATCTGGATTTCCCCGAGGAGGACGAACCGCCGGTTCCCCTGACGGAGATCGTGGCCCAGGCCAAGGGGTTGGAAGGTCTTTTGGAGGCCCTCGCCAAGACGGCCCCGGAGGGAGAGCTGTTGCGGGAGGGGGCCCTGGTGGTCCTCGCCGGGCCGCCCAACTCGGGGAAGTCCAGCTTGTTCAACGCCCTTTTGGGGGAGGAACGGGCCATCGTCACGGAGATCCCCGGGACCACCCGCGATGCCCTGGAGGCCACCGTCTCCTGGGGAGGGTATCCCTTCCGGTTGGTGGACACCGCCGGTCTCCGGAAGAGCCAGGAAGTGGTGGAGCAGATGGGGATCGAGGTGGCGTGGCGGTATCTTGTGCGGGCCCAGGCGGTGCTCTTGTGTGTAGAGGGTGGGGTGGATCCGGAGCCGTTCCTCAGGGAACTCCGGGAGCGGAGTGGGGAAGCCCGACTCATTCTGGTCCGGACCAAACGGGACCTTTGGGAGGCCGGGAGTGTGCCGTCCCATGGGGAAGGGCCTGCGGACACCGGCGGGCTTCCGATGGTCCCGATATCGGCCCATACCGGTGAGGGCCTTGCGGAGCTTCGTGAGATTTTGTTGGGCCTGGTCTTCGGAGAGATCCGCGCCGTGGCCCCCGAGTTCCCCGTCCTGACGCGGCGGAGGCAGGCAGAGGGGGTGCAGCGGGCCCTGGAGGATTTGCGGGCGTTTCGCCGGGCCTTGGAAGAAGGCGTTCCGCCGGAAGCGGCCACAGCGCACCTCCGCTCGGCCGAAACCGCCCTGGAAGAACTCTTGGGGGTCATTCCCCGGGAGGAGGTACTGGATCGGCTGTTTCGGCAGTTTTGCATCGGGAAGTGACGAAGGAAGGTCCAAGCTCCCCCGGGCCCCCGAAAGGGTCGGGGGCGGGCTCCGGAGGGTAGACGCGGGAGGATTCCATGGAGAAGAACGGGAGCTTGCAGAGCCCTCAGCCCCTCAAGCCGCCGAAGGCGGAAGGTAGGGAGGAGGCCCAGGAACAGGTGCGGCGCCGTTTCCTGGTCCGGGGAAGGGTCCAGGGGGTTTTCTTCCGAGCCTGGACCCAGGAGACGGCCACGGAGCTGGGCCTGCATGGCATGGTGCGCAATCTCCCCGACGGCGGTGTAGAGATTGTTGCGGGAGGGCCGAGGGGCGCCATGGAGATTTTCGAGGGACGCCTCTGGGAGGGTCCCCCTGCCGCCCGGGTGGAGGCCGTGGAGGCTACGGAGGTCAGCGAGCCCCTGGAGGAGGGGTCGTTTCGGATCGTTCGGTGATTTTCGGAGGAGGCGGATCGGTGGGTTGGGGGGGACGACCGCGGCGGAGGTTCGCGTCGTAGGCGTTGTCGGGAGAAAGGTAGACGAGGACGGGGACAACGATGAGGCGTCGGTACGAAGTGGTGGTCATCGGGGGGGGCCATGCGGGGGTGGAAGCTGCTGCCGCGGCGGCTCGGTTAGGGTGTTCGACGCTTTTGGTGACCCCCGATCTCTCGCGCCTCGGGCAGTTGAGCTGCAACCCGGCGGTGGGGGGGGTGGCCAAGGGGATCGTAGCCCGGGAGGTGGATGCCCTCGGGGGGATTATGGGGGTGGCCACGGACGCTTCCCGCTTGCATTTCCGGATGCTGAACCGGTCGAAGGGCCCGGCGGTTTGGGGACCTCGGGCTCAATGCGATCGGGGGCTGTACCCGCGGGCCGTCCGCAAGGCCCTGGAGGCGCTGCCCAACCTGGATTTTTTTCAGGGGATGGCCAGCGGGTTGAGACTGGAAAAGGGGGAAGGGTTCGAGGTGGAGGTCCGGGGGGGGGTGAGCTTCGAGGCCCGGTCGTTGGTCGTGGCCACCGGGACCTTCCTTCGTGGGAAGATCCATGTGGGAGCCGAAGACGGGATTCCCGCAGGTCGGGCAGGGGAGCCGCCCGCGGTGGAGTTGGCCGAGGCGCTCCAGGCCTGGGGGCTGGAAATGGGTCGGTTCAAGACGGGGACCCCCCCTCGAGTGGATGGCCGGACGGTAGACTTCGGAAAGCTGGCCGTTCAGCCCGGCGACCCGGAGGACTTCCGCTTCAGCCACTACGCCCGGGTGGAACTGCCCGACCAGCGGCCTTGTTGGGTCACCTGGGCAGGAGAGGCTCTGAAGAAACTTGTGGCGGAGAACCTCCACCGGAGTGCCCTGTACGGAGGGGCCATCTCCGGGAGGGGGCCTCGCTATTGCCCCTCCATCGAGGACAAGATCGTCCGTTTTCCCGACGTACCCCGTCATCAGGTGTTCCTTGAGCCCGAGGGGCTGGAAACCGAGGAACTCTACGTCAACGGCCTCTCCACCTCCCTCCCTGCCGACGTGCAACAGGCGTTCCTTCGTACCTTGCCGGGCTTGGAGGAATGCCGCATGACGAAGGCGGGCTATGCCATCGAATACGACTATTTCCCCCCTCATCAGCTTCATCCCACGCTGGAAGTCAAGCTCATCCCGGGGTTGTTCTTTGCCGGCCAGATCAACGGCACCACCGGCTACGAGGAAGCGGCGGGGCAGGGGGTGGTGGCGGGGGTGAATGCCGCCCTCCGGGTTCAGGGTCGACCTCCCTGGGTTTTGGGGCGGGAACAGGCCTACATCGGTGTGCTGATCGACGATCTGGTGACGAAGGGGGTGGACGAACCCTATCGTCTCTTCACCTCCCGGGCGGAGTTCCGACTCCTGCTCCGCCAAGACAACGCCTTGCAGCGGCTGGGTCCCATGGCCGAAGAGCTGGGGCTCCTTACCCGGGCGCAGACGGAGGTCCTCAGGGAACGCGTGAGTACCCTGGAAGGCGTTCGCCGGTGGTTCCAGGGAACCACCTTCACCCCCCCGCAGGTGAATCCGCTCCTGGAGCAGGCCGGCGGCCAGCCGATCCAGGAGCCCGCCAGGGCGATGGAGCTCTTGAAGCGACCGGGGGTGAGAGCCGAGGCTCTGGCCCGCATCGGCGAGGCCCCCTTCCCCCCCGGACAGGCCGGGGATGCGTTGGTGGCCGTGGAGGTGGAGGTGAAGTACCGGGGGTATGTGGAGCGGGAGTTGGAGCGGGTGCAGACCTTGCGGGAGCAAGCGGGGTTTTCGTTGGAACCGGATTTACCCTATCGGGACTTCCGGACCCTATCGTTCGAGGCCAGGGAAAAGTTGGCCCGGGTCCGCCCCATGAATCTGGCGCAGGCGGCCAGAATCCCTGGAGTCTCTCCCGCCGACCTCCAGAATCTTCTCATGGAAGTCCGCAGGTGGAGGCGGCAGCGCCTGGTGGGCGCCGGGACCTCCGGCAAGCAAGAAGAGGGGTGAAAGGCTGTCCCTTCCAGGACGGCTGACTTGCGGGTCGGTGGTGGGGAAAGTGGCGGCTGGCCCGTCTGCCCACCCCGGGATCCCTCGGGCCGGCAACCCTACGTGGGCCGCCGGCCGAGGGGCCCCTGGTGTCAGTTCATCGAGAAGCAAAGGTGAAACCAGGGCGTCCGGCCTTGGCCTCCCAGGGGGGAGGCCCACCACACCTGGAAGGGGTAGGCCGAGGGGTCCTCGGCGCACGGGACCCCTTCCGAGGTGACGAAGGGGCCCAGGATCAGCCGAAGAGGACGGAGCAGGAGACGATTCTGGGCCGCGCCGTCTGAGGGCCCGGACCTCCCGGGAATCATGGGAATCCTCCAGTCAGGGGGTGGTGACTTCCCCGGGCGCCGTCAGCGGGAGGGGAGCAGGACGCGATCGATGACGTGGATCACGCCGTTCGTGGCTTCCACGTCCACGGCCACCACGGTGGCATCCCCGACCTGCACCTTCCCGTCCCGGGCCAGGACGGGCAAACTCTTCCCGTTCAGAGTTGGGGCCGAGGCCAGGTTCACCACGTCCTTGGCGTACACCCGTCCCGAGACCAAGTGGTAGGTCAGAACGGCGGTGAGGGCCTCCTTGTCCTGAAGCAGCGCATCGAGCTGGGCCTTGGGAATTCGGGCGAACGCCTCGTCCGTGGGGGCGAACACCGTGAAGGGCCCCCCGCTGGCGAGGGTTTCCTCAAGGCCTGCGGCCTTCACCGCCGCCAGGAGGGTGTTGAAGCTTCCGGCATCCTTGGCCACCTCGACGAGGTTCTTCTCAGGGTGGGTGTTCGGGGAAGAAGAAGGAACCGGGGAGGGCGCAAGGACGGCCAGAGCGGCCAGGGCGGAAACGGCGACGAAGTGGAACATGCAAGTCCTCCGAGCCAAGGGGTTATTCCAGAGGGTTCCGACACCTCGGGGTGTCAAGGACCCCAGGCTTGTATAGCCTGTGTAGGAGAACGGTACATCGGGTGTCTAAAATTGTCAAGGTCATATTTAGACAGACAGTTGACACAGATGTGATAACCTTCCATCATGATGGTATGGAACGCACTCGAGATCGCACCCCTCGCCACCCCATCAGGGTGGTTTCCCGCCGTACCGGCCTATCGCCCGCGCTGTTACGGGCTTGGGAGAAGCGGTATGGGGTGGTAACCCCGGGACGCACCGAGGGAGGGCAACGCCTTTACACGGACCAGGACATCCAGCGGCTCTCTTTGCTCAAGAGGGTGGTGGAGGAAGGGAGAAGCATCGGGAGCGTGGCGCACCTTTCCCTGGAGGAGCTCCGGGACCTGGTGGAAGGTGGAGAGGGATGGAGCAACGGTGCGGGGCGGCCGCCGCCCCTGGAGGGGGCCTCCCCCGTGGACGTTCTCCGGCAGGCCATGGAGGCGGTAGCGGGGATGGAGCCGGAGAGGTTGGAGAAAATCCTGAGCCGGGCGGCCATGGCTTTCTCCGTGCCG
>JAUQOX010000250.1 GCA_030550695.1 Gemmatimonadota bacterium
CCAGGATCATGCCCGTGCCTGCCGCCATGAAGGCGTACTTCCAGGCGATCTTCTCCCCCAGGAACCCGCACAGGATGGGCCCCAGGGTGGCTCCGACATTGATCCCCATGTAGAACACACTGAAGCCGGCATCCCGCCGGGCCCCCCCCTCGGGGTAGAGTTCTCCGACGATGGCGCTGACGTTGGGCTTGAGGAGGCCGGTGCCGCTGACCACCAGCAAAAGGCCCAGGAAGAAGCCCACGGGGTGCTGGGCCCCGAAGGCCAGGGTGAACTGCCCCAAAGCGATGATGATCCCCCCGATGAACACCGCGTTGCGGGCCCCCAGCAGGCGGTCCGCCAGCCAGCCCCCCGGAAGGGCCGTCAGATAAGCTGCGGCCGTGTACAGTCCGTAGATGGCCGCCGCTTTACCGTCCGTAAGGCCCAGGCCACCCGTCTGGACGGCGTCCACCATGAACAGGATGAGGATTCCCCGCATGCCGTAGTAGGAAAACCTCTCCCACATCTCGGTGAAGAAGAGGGTGGCAAGACCGCGGGGATGTCCGAAAAAGCTACGGCCGTCCTGGCCGGAAGACTGTGGCGCCTGCTGGGTCATGGGCGACTCCTCCCTGGAAACGGAACGGCTCTTTCGGGTTACGGCTGCCCTCGGGCGGGCAGCCCGCGGGATTGGCAGGACCCCTCCGCCGACTCGGCGGGCCGGGGATCGGAACGGAAGGCCCGGGCCCTGTCAAGGGAAGCCGTCCAGGAGCTGCCGGCCGCGTCGGGGACAACCGCCGAACTTCACCTTCCCACGAGAGGGCAGAAACCCCGGCAATATCCCGGGCGGCCGGGTAGCCGGCAAGGGGAGGCCTCCCCGCGCCGGGGAGCCACCGGCAGGGGGTCCGCCCGGGGCTCTCGTAGAGTTCGAGGACCGCCCCTGGGCGGCCCCGTTGCCCACGGGAAGCCCACCAGCCATGATGAAGGACCTGCCGGCCTCGGAGCTGGCGGGGCTTCGGGACCTTTTACCACGCGAGGATGTTCCATGCGCCGCCTCAACCCTACCGCACTCTTCCTTTCCCTCTTGGTCCTGCTTGCCTCCCCCGCCCTCGGATGGGGGCAAACGACGTCCAAGAGACCCTTGGACCATGACGCCTACGACCGCTGGAACTCCATCGGGGGCCAGACCCTCTCCGCCGACGGGCGCTGGATCGCCTACGTGGTCACGCCCGGCAAGGGAGACGGCCAGCTGGTGCTCCGTTCCTTGGAGGGACGGCGGCCCGGCCCCGAGCGGATCATCCCCAGGGGGGCCAATCCCACCATCACCGCCGACTCCCGCCACCTGGTGTTCACCCTTCGCCCCATGCAGGCGGTGGTGGATTCCCTCCGGAGGGCGGGCCGCAGGGGTGACGCCCTTCCCCAGGACTCCTTGGGGGTGTTGATCTTAGCCGAAGCGTTCCCCACCGCCGCCCCGCCGACCTCCGAGTTCTTCAAGGTGGGGCGGGTGCGGACGTGGAGGGTGCCCCAGGAGGCGGGAGGTTACTTGGCCTACCATCTGGCCCGGGAACAGCCGCAGGATACGGCGCAGAGGGGGGAGGGAGGGGGTGGGGCGGCAGGCTCCCGGGGCGGACGGCCGGGGGCAGCGGCGGCGGGAGGCGGCCAGGACACCACCCGGGCCGGGCCGTCCCGCCGCAAGGATGAAGGGACTCCTTTGGTTCTGCGGAATCTATCCACGGGGCAGGAGATCCGTTTCGAGGACGTCACGGCCTTCGAGTTCAGCCGCGACGGTCGTTGGCTCGTGTATGCGGCCTCCAACCGGGCGGGGGACGCCGACGGCGTCTACGCGGTAAGAACCGCCTCCGGAGAAGTCGTTCCCCTTCTGAAGGGCGAAGGCAGGTATACCCAGTTGGCCCTGTCCCGGGACGGCAATCAGGTGGCTTTTCTCACCAACCGGGACACCTGGTCCCAGGAGGAGCCGGTCATGGCCCTGTATCACGCCCGGCTGGGAGCCGGCGAGGCCCGCAAGATGGCTACCCAAGGGACCGCCGGCATCCCGGAGGGGTGGTGGATCCGGGAAGGGGGGAGCCTTTCCTTTTCCGACGAGGGATCTCGCCTCTTTTTCGAAACCCAGCCCCGCCCCCCCGCTCCACCCCGGGACACCGTTCCCGAGGACGAGCGGGTGACGCTGGACATCTGGAACTGGCAGGACCCCCTCATTCAGCCGATGCAGCTCGTGCAGGCCGACCGGGAGCGGAACCGCGGCTACCGGGCGTACGTGACCCCGGGGGACGGAAAAGTGGTCCAGCTGGCTACCCTGGACCTACCGGAAATTGTCTTGTTCCGGGGCGGTGAGGGCCCCTTGGCCCTGGGAACGGCAACCAACAAGTACGGATGGTGGGTCTCCCACGACGGCACCTATCGGGATGTCTACCTGGTGGACCTGGCCTCGGGGCGGGCGGAGTTGGTTCGGGAATTCCAGCGTTCCGGAGCGGGGAGCTTCTCGCCCGAAGGGCGTTACCTCAGTTGGTGGGATGGAGCGGCCCGGGCTTGGATGGTCATGGATCTCCGGACCCGGGCGGTTCGGAATGTTTCCCAGGCTGTCCCCTTCCCTGTCCACGACGAGTTGGACGACCGCCCGGACCACCCGCCGGCCTACGGTTCCGCCGGATGGCTCAAGGGAGACGCAGCCTTCCTGATCTACGACCGATTCGACATCTGGGCGGTAGATCCTGCGGGCGTCCGTCCCCCCCGCAACTTGACGGAAGGGGTGGGCCGGGCGCAGCAGATCCAGTTCCGCTACGTCAACCCCGAGCGGGGTGGCGGCGGGCCGGGGGGGGGCGGTCCGGGCGCGGCGGGCGGGGGGAGCGAGGGTCCCCAAGGCATTGATCCAAGCCGCGACGTTCTTCTGCGGGCGTTCCACGTCCGCACCAAAGACGCAGGCTTCTACCGGGATCGCTTCGATGGCAGTCGCGAGCCTGAGCGGCTCCTTTGGGGACCCTACTCGTATGGGTCTCCCATCAAGGCCAAGGACGCCGACGTCTACGTGCTCACCCGCTCCCGCTTTGAGGAGTTCCCCGATCTGTGGGTGGCCGATCCGGACTTCCACAGCATGGAGCGGATCTCCAACGCGAACCCTCAGCAGGCGGAATACCTGTGGGGAACCGCCGAACTGGTGGAGTGGATCTCGAACGACGGGCTACCTCTCCAGGGGATTCTCATGAAGCCTGAGGGCTTCGACCCGTCCAAGAAGTACCCCATGATGGTCTACTTCTACGAGACCAACTCCGACGGACTCCATCGCTACAGCGCCCCCAGCGCCGGAAGCTCTTCGGTAAATCCGTCGTTCTACGTGAGCCGCGGCTATGTTTTCTTCATTCCCGACATCTATTACGAAATCGGACATCCGGGAGAGAGCGCGGTGGACTGCGTCATCCCCGGGATTCTGAAAATCCTCGAGATGGGGTTTGTGGATAAGGAACGGATAGGCGTACAGGGCCATTCGTGGGGGGGATACCAGGTGGCTTATCTGATCACCCGCACCAACCTCTTCGCCGCCGCCGAGGCCGGGGCACCGGTCTCCAACATGATCAGCGCCTACGGCGGGATCCGGTGGGAGAGCGGTATGAGCCGCCAATTCCAATACGAGAAGACCCAGAGTCGCATTGGTGGAAGCCTATGGGAAAGGCCGATGCATTTCATCGAGAACTCTCCCATCTTCAACGCCGATAAGGTCACGACGCCCCTCCTCATGATGCACAACGACCAGGACGGCGCGGTGCCCTGGTATCAGGGGATCGAGTTCTACATGGCGCTCCGCCGGCTTCAGAAACCGGTCTGGTTGTTGAACTACAACGGGGAGGCGCACGGCCTGCGCCGGGAGGCCAACCGCAAGGATTTCGCCATCCGGATGCAGCAGTTCTTCGATCACTACCTGAAAGGCGAGCCGGCGCCGATCTGGATGACCCAGGGTGTGCCGGCGGTCCAGAAGGGGAGGACCCTGGGCTTGGAGTTGGACATCAAAGGCACGCCCTAGCCCTGGCTTCGGCCGGCCGGGAGTCCGCCTCCCGGCCGGTGGACCTCCCTTTTCCCGGAGGGGAAGCTGCTTCGCCGAAGGAACGTGGTCTCCCCGGCAGGGATCAGGCTTCTTCAGCTTCGATCTGGGGCTCTTCTCCTGGATTGGGGGCGGATTTGTCCAGAAGGACCGCAACCCACCGCAGGTCGGGGGTGTTCTCCAGCATGATCTTCACCACCATGGTCAAGGGGACGGAGAGGAGCGCCCCCAGGGGCCCCCATACCCAGCCCCAGAACATGAGGGACAACAACACCACCAGGGTGGAGAGCCCCAGTCTTCGGCCCATCA
>JAUQOX010000251.1 GCA_030550695.1 Gemmatimonadota bacterium
GCTCCTCACCGAAATCCGGGGCGGGCCGAATCCCCAGCCCATCGCCTTCGTGCCCGGCCGGCAGATTTCCAGCAACGATCTCCCCCTCCCGGTGGAACCCGGCGTGCTCCACATGGCCACCGCCATCGAGTACAGCCAGACGGCCAATCGGGCGGTCCTGGACTATGCCAGCAGGAACAAGGATGTTCTGCTCTTCAACATCTGGCGCATGGGCATGAACTCCATCGAGCGGGGAAGTCGGGACTCATGGACGGTCCGGCCCTCCGATATCGAACGTGCTGCGGAGGTGTTGGGGGGCCGGAATGCCTCGGGTTCCCCCGAGGACTTCCGTAGGCTCCTCCGGGACCCTGCCCGGAGAGACCCCCGAGGCTTCATCCTTCCCGCCAACCAGAAGGATTTCCCCAGGGCGGTTCGGTTCGTCAACGCCCTCATCAAGAACGGGGTGGAGGTCCTCCAGGCCACGGCTCCCTTTTCCGTGGCGGGCCTGAGCTTCCCGGCAGGTTCCCTCGTGGTGAAGGCCGATCAGGCGTACCGCCCCCACGTGTTGGATATGTTCGAGCCCCAGGATCACCCTCACGATTTCGCCTATCCGGGCGGTCCCCCCGTGCCGCCCTACGACGTCACCGGCTGGACCCTGGCGTACCAGATGGGGGTGGAGTTCCATCGGGTGCTGGAAGGGTTCGACGGCCCGTTCCGGGTGGTGCCCGACACCCTGGTGCCCCCTCCCGGGGAAATCCGCGGATCGGCGAATCCCCAGGGCTTCCTTTTGAGCCACGAGGTGAACAATGCCTTCAAAGCCGTCTACCGCCTCCTGGCCGCGGGACGGGAGGTCTACTGGCTGACTTCCCCGGTCTCCGCCGGTGGCGAAACCTACCCTGTGGGAACGTTCTTTGTCCCGGGCGGGGGGGACGCAAGGGGGGTGCTGGAGGGACTGGCCCGCGACCTGGGGATCCACTTCGTGGCGGTGGAGCAGCGTCCTCAGGCGACGGCCCTGGCCCTCCAGAGGCCGCGGATCGGAGTCTGGGACCGCTACGGCGGCTCCATGCCTTCCGGCTGGATCCGGTTCATCCTGGACGAGTTCGGCTATGAATACCGGGTGGTGTACCCACCGGAGCTGGATGCCGGCGGGCTGCGGGACCGCTACGATGTCCTGATCTTTCCTGACGGGGCTATCCCCGCAGGGTCCGGCAGGGGAGGGCCGGGTGGCGGGGGAGGGGGTGGAGGTGGTGGTGCGGGAGGAATGGGAGGGGGGCAGGGAGCCCTGGGCCAGGTTCCGCCGGCGTATCGGGATCGATTGGGGAACGTCACCGTGGAAACCACGGTGCCGCGGATCCGGGAGTTCCTGGAACGGGGCGGTGTGGTGATCGCCTTGGAAAGCTCCACGGCCTTGGCGCGCCACCTGGGACTCCCGGTGGACGACCACCTGCGGGATGCCCAAGGCAATCCCTACCGGAGCGAGGAGTTCTACATCCCCGGATCCCTCCTGGAGGTGAGGGTTCTGCAAGAAAGCCCGGTTGCCCACGGGCTCGGCGAACGGGTCATCGTCACCTACGACCAAAGCCCCGTCTTCCGGCTCCGGGACCCCTCCCCGGCCCTCCGCCCCGTTGCCGTTTTCGACTCCCCCGCTCCTTTGCGTTCGGGATGGGCGGGGGGTCAAGAGAAGCTTCAAGGGGGGGTGGCCCTGTTGGAGGCGCGGGTGGGGGAGGGGACCCTCTTCCTCTTCGGCCCCCAGATCACCTTCCGGGGTCAGCCCCACGGGACGTTCCCGTTCTTCTTCAACGGGATCCTTCTGGCGGGGGCCCAGGTGCGTTCCTTGCGGTAGAGGCGGATCCCTGGGCCCGGGACAGACGTAACGGCAGGGGGGAGAGCATGGAGCGAAGGGCGTTTCTCCGCAGGGGTTGGGCCGCCCTGGCCCTCCCGGCCCTCTGGGAAGGGGAAGACCTTTTTCCCTTTCCCTTTGCAACTCCCAGACAACGGCGGCAGCAGGGTGGCCCGCTCCGCCTGAGTTCCAACGAGAATCCCCTCGGAATCCCGCCCGGGGCCCGGGAGGCCATCCTCGAGGGACTCCGGGAAGCCAACCGTTATCCTGGCGCCTCGCGGCAGGCCCTTCTGGAAGCGGTGGCGGGGCGCCACGGGGTCGAGCCCGAGGCCGTGGTGTTGGGAAACGGCTCCACGGAGATTCTGCAGATGGGCGTCCAGATGTTCATGGATGCGCCTTTGCGGCTGGTGGTGGCCCATCCCACCTACGAGGATGTTACCCGGTATGCCGAGCCCCACCCCTCCATCGAAGTGCGGCCGGTTCCGGTCAAGGATGACGGTTCCCACGATCTGGAAGGCATGGCGAAGGCCGCCGTGGGCACCCGCGGGCGGGTTCTCGTCTACCTTTGCAACCCCAACAACCCCACTGGCAGTGTCAATCCGGTGGGGGAGGTGGAGGCCTGGATCCGACAGGCATCGGAGGCCGTCCATTTCCTGGTGGACGAGGCCTATTTCGAGTTTGTGCGGGACCCCGACCATCGCTCCTTGGAAAGGCTGGCCGTGGCGCTTCCGAACCTGGTGGTTGCCCGAACTTTCTCCAAGATCTACGGCATGGCGGGGCTTCGCCTGGGCTATGCCCTGACCCACCCGGACACGGCCCGGCGACTCCGGGCCCTGGCCGCCCGCCAGAACACGAATCACCTGGCTCTGCAGGCCGGCCGGGCCGCCTTGGCGGACAGCCGTTGGGTGCAGGAAAGTCTGGCGGTGAATCAGCGGAGCCGGGAGGTCACGGAGGCCATCCTTCGGGAGCTCGACCTCGAATTCTTCCCCTCCCACACGAACTTTGTGATGCATCGAATCCGGGGACCGGTGGAGGACTTCAACCGCCGGATGGCCGATGCGGGCATCCTGGTGGGGCGTCCCTTCCCGCCCTTCACGGACCGGTGCCGGGTATCCCTCGGGCTTCCGGAGGATATGGAGCGGTACGGCGAGACTCTTCGCGACTTTCGCAAGAAGGGCTGGGTGTGAGGGGGGACGCGGGCCCCTCGTGCTTGAGCCCCCGGGCCCCGGGGGCCAAAGCGGGGGCCTCCCAGGGCCGTGGACCGGACGGTCGCGTCCCCCCTTCGCCGGTGCGGCGGGCGGGTGCGCCGCCTCGGCCCCCTGGAAGCCCCCTCCCGGGCCCCCTCACCCTATCCCGGGATTCAGGAGGACCGGCACACCACGCCTTGCCTTCCCTCAGCGGTCCGGCGATCGTACAAAGTTTGGAAAAGATAACCCTCCGGTAACCGGCGAGTGACGACGGGCCCGGGAAATACCCTCGCGGGGTTTCCCGTACCGGGGGGGAAGGGAAGGCTTGGAAGCCGGCGGAGAGCTGTTCGTGCAGGTGGATCGAGTTCCCGGAACCGGGATGCTGCTCTTGCGGATCCCCAAGGGGGTCATTCGGCGGTTGGGACGGGTGAGCCTTCTGGTGGCGGAGCACGCCGGGGAAATGGGGATCCTTTTCTGGCGCTCGGCAGCTCACCTTCTCCGAGGAAGGGTCTCAGGGAAGGAAATTCTCCAGCAGTGCCAGGTCATGGGGGTCCAGAGCGTCCCCATCGTGCTCATCACCGCCGTGTTGGCGGGCATCGTCACCAGCCAGCAGGGAGGGTATCAATTCACCGGGACCATCCCCCTCTATGTGATGGGGAGTGTGGTGGTGGAAAGTGTGGTTCTGGAGCTCGCCCCGGTGCTCACGGCCATCGTCCTGGTGGGACGGGTGGGGGCCAGGATCACGGCCGAATTGGGCACCATGAAGGTGTCGGAGCAGTTGGATGCCCTCATCTCGGTGGGCCGCGATCCGGTGGCCTTGTTGGCTGCCCCCCGCATCGTGGCGGGGGTGCTCGTCGTGCCGCTCCTCAATGCCATGGCCATCCTGGTGGGAATCTACGCCGGCCTGATCTCGGCCCGGATGACCCTCGGCCTGGGCACCGAGGCCTTCTTCTACGGGGCGCGCTTGTTCTGGCATGACTGGGACCTTTTGTACTCCATGGCCAAGGCGTTGAGCTTCGGATTCGCCATTCCGTTCATCTCCGTCCATATGGGGTTCCGGACCCGCGGCGGTGCTGCCGGGGTGGGACGGACCACCACAGCCTCGGTCATGTTCATGACTCTGACGGTCCTCATCATGGACGCCCTTTTCCCGCCTTTGCTGCTGAACTGAAACGGCATCTGCTACGGGGAAAGAGAGAGCCGGCAGCCCATGATCCGCTATCGCCAGATCTACAAGGCCTTCGATGAGCCCGTTCTAGCAGGGGTGGATTTGGTGGTCCACGAAGGGGAGATGTTCGGGCTGTTCGGGCCTTCGGGGA
>JAUQOX010000252.1 GCA_030550695.1 Gemmatimonadota bacterium
GCCCCTCGTCACGCTCCTTCGACGGCGTTCCCGAAGAGGGCCGGTCCCCCCCGGACCCAGGACTTCATCGACCGGTCAACCCCCCACAAGGCGAATCCTTCTCCCCATGGCCAGCCCAGCTTGCAGACCTCACCCCACATCCTTCCCTTGGCTCGCTCTGCTCACCGCGGGTCTCCTCTTTCCAAGCCCCTCCCTGGGGCAGGCGAACCTCCAGGCCGGAATCGAGCGTTTCCGCGCCCGGGACTACCCGGGGGCCATCCGCCTCCTGGAACCCTTTGTGAAGCAGAATCCCCGGAACCCAGAAGGGGCCTTCTATCTCGGATCCGCCTATCTGGCCCAGCGGGACGCCAAGAATGCCGCCAAATACCTGGAGAAGGCCGCCGATCTGGACCGCACCAACGGGGAATATGCCTTTGCCCTGGCCCAGGCCTACTTCCTTCAGGTGAGGGACGCCAACCCCGTAAGCCAACTCTCACTCGGGCGAAAGATCCGGGCAACCTTGGAGCGCACCCTCCAGGCCGACCCCGGACATCTGGACGCCCGCTACGCTCTCCTCCAGTTCCACCTGCGGGCCCCCGGGGTGGCCGGAGGTGACGAAAAGAAGGCCCGGCCCTTGGCGGCGGAGCTGGCCCGGCTGGACCCCGTGCGGGGCCATGAGGCCATGGCCGACATCTACCTCCATGAGAAGAACGAAGCCGCCGCGGAGCGGGAGCTGAGGGCCGCCGTCGCCAGGGGGACGGACCGGCTCACCGTCTACAACTCCCTCGCGGGGCTCTTGGCCCGAAAAGGGCAATACGAGGCGGCCATGGAGGTCTACGAGACCCTCCTCCGGGCCCGCCCCGACCGGGTGGTGGCCCTGTACCACATCGGACGACTGGCCGCCGAGGGGGGTGTGCGCCTGGACCACGGGGAGGAAGCCCTGCGGCGGTACCTTCGGGAGGCGCCCGCCGAAGACCGCGCCACCGTGGCTCGGGCCCATGTACGGCTCGGCGGCATCCTCGAAAGGAAGGGCGACCGGGCGGGGGCTCTGCGCGCTTACGAATCCGCCCTCCAGGTTCAGCCCCAAAGCCGGGAAGCCCGGGAGGCCCTCCAGCGCCTGCGGGCGGCCAAGGGTAGCTCACCCCTTCCCTGACGGCGTCGTGGGTTACGGCCTTCGTGGTCCTCCCCGGCGACGCTTGCTTCCCGGACCCGGGAGGAACATGATGACTCCCAGGGTTCCCTGGTGTTCCGCTCCCACTTTCCAGGAAGAGTCCCATGGTCAGGATCTCGGTCCCTTCGCCCTTCTCTTGGCCTCGTTCCCCCCGGCTCCCGTCCCCGCTTCCTCTGGTGCTCCTGACGGCGGTTGCCGCCCTTCACCTTGCTCTTTCCGCCCCCACCCACGCCCAGGAGCCCTACCGTCCCTCGGCCCTGACCGCCCAGGACTACGCCAGGGCGGAGGGGTTCCTGGCCCCTTCGGTCCGGGATCTGGTGTTCGGGACCAGCGTCAGCCCGAACTGGCTGGAGGGGGGGCGTTTCTGGTATCGGAACGCCGTCCCCGGAGGCCACGAGTTCGTCCTGGTGGACCCGGCCCGGGGGCGGCGACAGCGGGCCTTCGACCATGAGCGGCTGGCCCGGGCCCTCCAGGGGGCAGGCGGAGGCACCTTCTCCCCCCTTTCCCTCCCCCTGACCGGCCTGGAGATCCCTCCCGACGGGCGGACCCTCCGTTTCCAGGCGGACGGCCATGCCTACACCTGCGACCTTGGCCGCTACACCTGCCGGAGGGAAGCCGGTCCCCCCCCCGGGGACCCCGCCGGGCGGGGCGTGCCGGCCCGGGGAGGGCCTCCGGAGGTGCGCTCTCCCGACGGTACCAAAGCCGCCTTCATCCGCAACCACAACCTTTGGCTCCGGGATCTCCGCACCGGCGCAGAAACACAGCTTACCAGCGATGGTGTGGAGGACTTCGGGTACGCCACGGACAATGCCGGCTGGACCCGAAGCGACCGGCCAGTGCTGTTGTGGTCCCCCGATTCCAAGAAGATCGCCACCTTCCAACATGACGCCCGGGGCGTGGGAATGATGTACCTCACCTCCACCCGCGTGGGGCGGCCGGAGCTTGAGGCCTGGAAGTACCCCCTCCCCGAAGATACGGTGATCTTCCGCATCCACCGGGTTGTGATCCATGTGGAGGGCCCCGGTGCCCCCCGGGTGGTGCGGCTGCGGATGCCGCCGGATCCGCACCGCTCGGGGGTCTGTGACCACGTCTTCTGCGGAGGCACTTTCGCCGACGTGGAGTGGGCCCCCGACGGGTCCAGCCTGGCTTTCGTCTCGACCTCCCGGGACCACAAGGAGGCCGCTTTCCGGGTGGCCGATCCCGAAACCGGCGAGGTCCGCACCGTCTTTGTAGAGCGTGCCGAAACCTTCCTGGAAACCGGTAACGGGACCCAGAACTGGCGATACTTGCCGGAAACCAACGAGGTCCTGTGGTGGTCGGAGAGGAGCGACTGGGGGCACCTGTATCTCTACGAGCTTTCCACCGGCCGTCTCAAGGGGGCCGTCACCGGCGGGTCTTGGTTGGTCTGGCAGGTGCGCCATCTGGATCGGAAAAACCGGGTGGTCTACTTCACCGGGATGGGCCGGGAGAGGGGCGATCCCTACTTCCAATATTTCTACAGCGCAAACCTGGACGGCGGAGAGGTGCGCCTCCTCACCCCGGACAGCGCCCATCACGTCATCACCCTGAGTCCCGACGCCTCGTACTTCCTGGACGCCGCCTCCACCCCCACGGATCCCGGCCGCATCGTGGTGCGGGATAGGACGGGCCGGGAGCGGGTGGAACTGGAAAAGGGAGACATCTCCCGCCTGGTGGCCCACGGGTGGCAACCACCCATCCCCTTCGTGGTGAAGGCCCGGGACGGGATCACGGACCTCTACGGGCTGCTCTACAAGCCGTCCCACCTGGACCCCACCAAGAAGTACCCCGTGGTGAACTACCTCTACCCCGGCCCCCAGTCGGGGAGCGTGGGGAGCCGGAGCTTCAGCCCCGCCCGGCGGGACCACCAGGCCTTGGCGGAGCTTGGGTTCGTGGTGGTGGAGCTGGACGCCATGGGCACGCCCGGGCGCTCCAAATCCTTCCATGAGTTCTACTACGGCAACATGGGCGACAACGGCCTTCCCGATCAGATTGCGGGGATCCGCCAGCTGGCCCAGCGCTACCCTTGGATGGATCTGGATCGGGTGGGGATCTGGGGTCATTCGGGGGGAGGATTCGCCGCCGCCGCCGGGATCTTCCGCTACCCCGACTTCTACAAGGTGGCCGTGGCCCAGGCCGGCAATCACGACAACCGGAGCTACGAGGACGACTGGGGTGAAAAGTGGCAGGGTCTGCTGGTGAAGAACCCCGACGGCACCACGAACTACGACAACCAGGCCAACCAACTGGTGGCCCACCAGCTTCGGGGGAAGCTTCTCCTGGCCCACGGCACCTTGGACGACAACGTGCCTCCCTACAACACGCTCCTCGTGGTGGACGCCCTCATTGCGGCCAACAAGGACTTCGACCTCATCCTCTTCCCCAACCGCCGTCACGGCTTCGGGAACGAGCCCTACATGATGCGCCGGCGCTGGGACTACTTCGTGAAGCACCTTCTGGGGGCCGAACCACCGCCGGAATATCGCCTGGGACGGCAGGGGGGGTAGGAGGCGCGGGAACAGGGGCCGGGCCGGGGTCCGCCCCGTCCGCCGCCCAGGAGGAGTCGCAGGAACTCGGCGTCCGAAAACCCACCCTGGCCCCGGCCCGGAAGGGCGGTCGTCCGCTCCCCTCGCCTCCCGCGGGGGGACGCTCCCCTGGCCCCGGCCCGGAAGGGCGGTCGGGATCCGATCCCTTTGCCAGACCACCACCGGCCCCGAGGACCGACGGCGGTAAAGGCGCTGCCTGCCCTCCCCGGCGGCCAAGACCAGGACGGAGGGAAGACCCGGAGCGTTCCAAGGATCCACCCCCAGGGCCAGGTGCCGTCTGGAAGCCCGCAGCTCCGAGGGGAACCCCGGGGCCGGGGCCAACCAGGGGGCACAAGCCTTCCTCCCTCCTTGGCCCACCGCCAGGGGCCGCGGGGCGGGGGAGGCCGAGCGGAACGACGCCCCTCGGCATGGGTTTCGCCATCCGACGCTCGGAGGGGGGTGGGGAGGGGGCGAACGGGAACCCTTGGGCCTCATCGAAACCGCTGTTAGCATGGAGCTGACCATCTCCCGGAGCCTGACCTGTCCGCCGAGACAGGGCATAGGGCCCTGTGGCGAACGGTAAGGACGGGCCGGGGGGGGAGTTTGCCCCGCTTC
>JAUQOX010000253.1 GCA_030550695.1 Gemmatimonadota bacterium
GCGGCGAGCCCCTCGGCCTCCGCAGGCGGCGTTCCCCCGAAGACGAGGATCGGGGCGGCGACCCCCGCCTGCCGCAGGGCGCGCGCTTCGTGCAGGCGCGCCACCCCGAGCCAGGAGGCGCCGTGGTCGAGCGCGACCCGGGCGGCGCCGCCTCCATGAAACCATCGACCACGCACGCACCGCAGCGCACGCGCGAGCGGGCGCGCCCGTCGGTGTTTTGGGGGGATCCCCCCCGGAGCCGTGTCCCGGCTCCGCCGGAAACCAACGCCTTCAGGCGAGGGAATTGGAAACGATGAGCCAACCCAGGTCCTTCGACATCGCCCAGGATCGGGCCTCCAGAAGCCCTGAGGCCGGCGACGGCCGGCCCAACACGACGGCCAAGGGCCGGAGAGATCTCCTCCGGGAGGCCGTCCTGGCCGCTCCCCTGGGCTGGGTGGTTCCCGTGTGGCGCTCCTTCCCCTCGGACACGGAAACCCCCGTGTCGGCCTACCTCAAACTCCGCCGAGGGGGAACGGGATTCCTTCTGGAAAGCGGACAGCACGACGGGCGCCTGGGGCGGTTCTCCTTCGTGGGCGCCAACCCCGACGCCCTCCTGCGGGCGGACCTGGAGGGGGGAACCCTGACCACCGACGAGGGGATCACGGCCTATCGGGGAGCCCCCCTGGAGGCGGTGCGCCGCCTGGCCGGAGGGGCCGGAGTCTGGCGGGGGGGCGGACCCCTGGACGACCGGCCCGCCCCCATCCTCTGGGGGGTGGGCACCGGGGGCCTTCCCGGCTTCGTCGGGGGGTTGGTGGGGGCCTTCGGCTACGACCTCTCCCGGACCCTCGAGCGACTTCCCATGGAAATCCCGGACGACACGGGGTTTCCCTGCGCCATTTTCGGCCGCTACCACACCATCCTGGCCTTCGACCACGCCCGCCAACGTCTCACGGCGGTTTCCCTCCTCCCCCCCGCCCCCAGCCCCGCCGCCCGCCTGGCCGACCTGGAGCGTGCCGAGGCGCGGATCGAGGCCGTGCTGGAAGCCCTCCGCCGTGGTCAGGCCCCAGCCGCCTCCTACGGCCTGGAGACGCTACCCACCGGCAACCTTCCCCGCTGGACCCCCGACGACCGGACCTTCCAGGCATCGGTTTCCGAGGCGGTGCGGCAGATCCGGGCCGGGGAAGCCATCCAGGTGGTGCTTTCCCGGCGTCTGGAGGCCGAATACCCCGGGGATCCCTTCGACTTGTACCGGGCCCTCCGGAGCGTCTCCCCCGCCCCCTACATGTTCTTCCTGGAGTTCCCGGAGGTGTCCCTGGCCGGTTCCTCCCCCGAGATGTTGGTGAGGGTGGAGGGGGAAGTGGCCCAGGTCTCCCCCATTGCCGGCACCCGCCGGCGCGGGTCCGACCCCGACGAGGATGCCAGGCTGGAGGCAGAACTGCGGGCCGACGGCAAGGAACGGGCGGAACACGTGATGCTCGTGGACCTGGGGCGGAACGACCTGGGCCGGGTCTGTCGGCCCGGGTCGGTCCATGTCCCTCGTCTCATGGAGGTGGAGCGGTTCAGCCACGTCATGCACCTGGTTTCCGTGGTGACGGGGCGGGTCCGGGACGGGGTGGACGCCCTGGAGGTCTTCGCCAGCTGTTTCCCGGCCGGAACGGTGGCGGGGGCCCCCAAGATCCGGGCCATGGAACTCATCGAGGAACTGGAAACGGTGCGCCGGGGAGCCTATGCCGGTGCCGTCGCCCACGTGGCTCCCGGAGGTTCGGCCCTGGACGCCTGCATCACCATCCGGACCATGGTGGTGCGGGGGGGCAAGGTCCACATCCAGGCCGGCGCCGGGGTGGTGGCCGCCTCCACACCGGAGCGGGAACTCGCCGAAACGGAAGAAAAGGCTCGGTCTCTGGTGGCGGCCCTGGAGCTGGCCGGGGTCCGGGTGCGGTGACCTTGCGAGCCGAGGAAAGGGGTCAGGGAGGGCGGGCGCCCTTGCCGCCTCCGGGATTTCCGACGGCGCCGCGTCTTGTCTCCACCGTCAAGGAGGACAATCCAACATGATCCTCGTCCTGGACAACTACGACTCCTTCACCTTCAACCTGGTCCAGCTCCTGTCTTCCCTAGGGGCGGAGGTGGAGGTCCGGCGCAATGACGAGCTGGACCCCCCCGGTCTGGAGGCCCTGCGACCGGCGGGCCTGGTGGTTTCACCGGGCCCCTCCCATCCCGACCACACCGCCAACGCCCCCGCCCTGGTCCGCCGGGCGCTGGGCTTGGAAGGCGGCGGGCCCTTGTGCCCGGTCTTGGGTGTGTGTCTGGGCCACCAGCTTCTGGGCCGGATCTTCGGAGCCCGGGTAGAACCTGCCCCGGAGCCCATGCATGGCAGACCCGCCCGCATCACCCACGACGGGCGCGGCGTCTTCGTGGACGTCCCCCTTCCCTTCGAAGGGGGGTGCTACTTCTCCCTGGCCGTGGTGGAATCCACGCTGCCCCCCGAAGTGGAAGTCACCGCCCGGGACGAACGGGGGGTGGTCATGGGCCTCCGCCACCGGACCCTGCCGGCCGAGGGCGTCCAATTCCACCCGGAATCCATCATGACCCAGCCGGGAGAACGGATCCTCCTCAACTTTCTCAACCTGACCCGGAGATGGAGAGGATGAACGACGAGCACGTCAGGGCCGCCTTGCGCCGGTTGGCCCAGGGCCGCCACCTCACCGAGGAAGAAGCCCGCGCCGCCATGGCCCGGGTCATGGAAGAGGGTCTTTCCCCGGTCCTGCTGGCGGGCCTTCTCCTGGGCCTTCGGGGAAAAGGAGAGACCGTGGACGAGATCGTGGGCTGTGCCCGGGCCATCCGAGCCCGCTCGGCCCCCTTTCCCGGGGCCCGGGAGGGCCTCGTGGACACCTGCGGCACCGGCGGGGACGGGGCCGGCACCTTCAACATCTCCACCACGGCGGCGTTCGTGGCGGCGGGGGCAGGGGTAGCCGTGGCGAAACACGGCAACCGGGCCGTGTCGGGCACCGCGGGATCCGCCGATACCTTGGAGGCGCTGGGGGTGGAGGTGACCATGGACGGCCAAGAAGCCAGCGAGGCCCTGGACGAGGCCGGGATCACCTTCCTGTTCGCCCCCGTCTTCCATTCGGCCATGCGCCACGCCGCCCCCGTGCGGAAGGAGCTGGCGGTCCGGACCGTGTTCAACCTCCTGGGACCGTTGTGCAACCCGGCGGGGGCCACGGCACAGGTGGTGGGGGTGTTCGACGGGGACCTGGTGCGGCCGGTGGCGGAGGCCCTGGCCCGGTTGGGGGCCAAACGCGCCCTGGTGGTCCACGGGCACGACGGCTTGGACGAGCTCACCGTCACGGGCCCCTCCCGGGTGGCGGAATGGGACGGGAAGCAGATCCGGGAATGGACCGCCGACCCCACCGCCCTGGGCCTCCGCCTCTGGAGCCGGGAGCACCTCCGGGGCGGCTCTGCCCTGGTGAACGCCCGCATCGCCCGGGCCGTCCTGGGAGCTCCCCCCTCCGACGGAGAGGCGGGGGAACCCCTCCCCCCCAGCACCAACCTGGAGGCTGCCCGGGACGTGGTTCTCCTCAACGCGGCGGCGGCCCTGGTGGTGGCGGAGCGGGCGGAGGATCTGAGGGAGGGGCTCGACCTGGCCCGACGGAGCGTGGACTCCGGAGCTGCCCTGGGCCGCCTGGAGGCCCTGGTCCGTTTTTCCGCCTACGTCCGGCGCCGCCGGACCCCTTCCCGGAAAGAGGCGGCGATCCCCGCCATGCAGACCGGATGGGGGCTCCTGTGAAGCGCTCCCCCTCCGATTTCCTGGCCGAGAAGGGCCGCCAGGCGCGGCTGGCTCGGAGCCGTGAGCCCCGCCAGCCCCTGGAGGCATGGGAAGAACGGTGTGCGTCCCTCCCGCCTTCCCCCTCCCTCACCGCCGCCCTCCGGGGTGGGGGTACGGTGGCGGTGGTGGCGGAGTTCAAGCGCCGCAGTCCCTCGGCGGGGGAGCTGGCCCAGGGCGAGGACCCGGCGGAGGTGGCCCGAGCCTACCGGTCCGCAGGCGCCCGAGCCGTTTCGGTTCTTACCGACGGTCCCCATTTCCGGGGCTCCCTGGCCGACCTGGCCCGGGTGGCCGAGGCTCTGCCGGGTCTGCCCCTCCTGCGGAAGGACTTTCTTGTGGATCCGGTCCAGGTCTTCGAGGCCCGGGCTGCAGGAGCCTCCGGGGTGCTCCTCATCGTGGGCCTCCTCGAGCCGGCGGAACTGGCCGGTCTGCTGGAGGCGACGACCCGGGCCGGCCTCGAGGCCCTGGTGGA
>JAUQOX010000254.1 GCA_030550695.1 Gemmatimonadota bacterium
GATCCCAACCGCGAAATCGTGGAGGCTGCCCAGGGGAACCCCCAGGCCCAACGGGCCTGGTGGGAGTACCACACCTACATCGAAGAGGCCCGCCGACGGGTGCAAGAAGAGTTCGGGGAGGGGCTCTATCTGGACATTCACGGCCACGGGCATGCCATCCCGCGTCTGGAGCTGGGGTACATGCTCACCAATCTGGACCTCTCGTACCCCGATGAGGTGCTGAACGGCTCCACCTACGTGGCCAAGAGCAGCGTCAAGGCGCTGGCGCAAAAGCCGGGCAAGACCCTGGCGGAAGTGGTGCGGGGGCCCCTGAGCCTGGGTACCCTCATGGAGGCCCGGGGGTATCCGGCGGTGCCGAGCCAAGGACAGACCTGGCCCAACGACCCCGACTTCTACAGCGGGGGGTACAGCACCGCCCGCCACGGCTCCCGGGACGGGGGCACCGTGAGCGGGGTCCAGATCGAGCACCACTTCGCGGGGGTCCGGGATACCGAGGCCAACCGGCGGAACTACTCCCTGGCCTTGGCGGATGCCCTGCTGGTGTTTTTCCGGAGCCACTTCAGCGTTCCCCTGGCGCCCCGCTGAAGAATGGCGCATCTTCGTACCGACGACCTCCCCCTTGCCATTGGCCCCATGCGCTGCCCCTCCGCCGGGGAGGGGGGAGCGCTCTCGGCTTCGGCGAGGGACGAGGGGCGTCGCCCCTCCCCCGGAACCCCCACGCGAGGAGGCACCTATGGCGTGCGCCAAACTCCAGGAGCACCTGGACCGCCTTCAGGCTCGCTACGTCTCCATCAAGCACTCGCCTGCCTTCACGGCGCAGGAAATCGCGGCGGCGGCCCATGTCCCCGGCTGGGAGATGGCCAAGACCGTGGTGGTCAAGCTCGACGGGAAGATGGCTTTGGTGGCGGTTCCCGCCCCTTCCATGGTGCGACTCAACCACCTCAAGGCCGCCACCGGCGCCTCTTCCGTGGAACTCGCCTCGGAACAGGAGTTCAAGGAAAGCTTCCCGGACTGTGAAGTGGGTGCCATGCCGCCCGTGGGACTCCTCTATGGCATGGAAACCTTCGTAGACAGGGCGCTGAGCGAGAGGGAACACATCGTGTTCAACGCCGGCACCCACACCGAGGTGATCCGCATGTCCTGGGAGGAGTACCAAAGGATAGCCCAGCCCAGGATCCTGGCGCTCTGAAGGACTGGCCCGCCGCCAAGGCGGTGGCTTCAACCCCCAAAAAAGGCGCCCGGCAGGGACTCTTCCCCCCCGGGGGAGACCGGTGGAGGCATGGGCGCTGACGGATTCGAACCGCCGACCTCCTGCTTGTAAGGCAGGCGCTCTGGACCAGCTGAGCTAAGCGCCCGGGGCGTGGGCAACGGCCTGAAGATAGCACCGTAGGGGGCGCCGTGGGAGGGTTGCCAGGTCCAGGGGCCGTCATCGGTTTTCCGAAGTGTGGCCAAGGGCCGGATGGCCCCGCCGTGGAGGGGCGGAAGGTTCGTTCGGAAAACCACACCCGCCCATCCGATGCGCCCGATTTGGAGGGCTTCAGGTTTTCCTGCTTGCCTTGCCATTCCCGAGGCAGCCTTCTACCCTAGAATCTCTTCTTCCCACCAACCTTCCATGTCCCCCAGCGAGGCGCCATGGTATCTCCGCTCCAACGGTGGTTCAACGTCCGTCCTCGAGAGGCCTTACCCGTCCTCCTCGCCGCCTTCTACTTCTTCTGTGTCCTTACGGCTCTGATGGTGATCCGTCCTGCCCGGGACGCCCTGGGGATGCGGAGCGGAATGGACACCATCCGGTGGCTGTTCGTCGGAACGGCCGTGGTGACCCTGGCCGTCAATCCCGTGTTCGGATTCCTGGTGGCCCGCTTGCGGCGGCTCCGGTTCATCGGCGCCACCTACCTTTTCTTTGCCGTGAGTCTCGTGGGGTTCTGGTTCCTCCTGACCTTTGCATCTGAAGCCACGGGCGAAACGTCGGGACGCGTCTTCTACGTCTGGTTCAGCGTGTTCAACCTGTTTTCCACCATGCTGTTCTGGGCCCTGATGGCAGATCGCTTCTCCTACGCCCAAAGCAAGCGGATTTTCGGTATCATCGCCGTGGGGGGAACGGTGGGCGCCATGGTCGGGCCTGCCCTGGCCGCCTTCCTCGCCCCCCGGATCGGCACCGCCAACCTGCTTCTGGTGTCGGCAGGTCTCTTGGTGGTCGCCTTGGGAATGGCCGCCGCCGTCGCCCTGACCCGAACGGAAGCGACCGAGCTTCCCGATGAGGAAGCCCCCCCCCGGGTTCAAGAAGACCAGCTTATCGGCGGCAGCTCTTGGGAGGGCCTGCGGGCAGCCTTTTCATCTCGTTACCTCCTCGGCATCTCGGGGTTCGTACTGATCTTAGCGGTCATGGTGACCTTCCTCTACCTCACCCGCCTGAGCCTGGTATCCGTGCTGGAGGCGGATACGGACCGCCGCACAGCCCTCCTGGCCCGCATCGATTTCATTACACAGGCCACCACTTTGGTCCTCCAATTGGTGGTGACCGGCCATTTGATGCGCCGTCTTGGGGTGGCCGTCACCCTCGCCCTTCTTCCCCTCACCGCCGCCCTCGGATTCGTGGGCCTGGCTATTGCGGGTAGCCTGGTGGCCTTGGTGGTGTTCGAAGCCGTCTTCCGCGCCGTCCAGCGCGCGGTGATGCGGCCGGCCAGGGAAACGTTGTTCACGGTGGTCCCGAGGGAAGACAAGTACAAGGCGAAATCGGTGATCGATACCTTCGTCTATCGGGCAGGTGACGTTCTGGGAGCCGGGACGGAGGGAGTCATGGCTGGCCTGGGGTTGGGGCTCCTCGGCCTGGCTTCCCTGGGGGTTCCCCTGGCTTTGCTGTGGGGCTTGTTGGGACTTTGGCTGGGCCGAACCCAGAGCAAGATGGCCGGGAGCGGAGCCCTTTGAACGGCGTCCCCGCTCTCCCCGTCACCGCCCCTTGGCCGCGGAGAAAACACCCGAGCCCCGGCCGGAGCTTCTCCCTGCCAGGGCTCGCCCTTGTGGAAAGGGGCGGTGGAGACCGCCCCACCACCCCATCACGCCAAGCTGTCGATGAACTCCGCCATCCGCCTGCGGGTGGCTTCGTCGGGAAGCCTGCCCATGCCCCCACCCAGGTTGTCCACCATATGCCGCGCCTGGCTGGTCGCCGGCGTGACCACGGTCACCGCGGGGTGCCCCAGGCAGAACTTGATGAAGAACTGGGCCCAGGTCTTGGCATCGAATTCCGCAGCCCAGTCGGGGACGGGGCGGTCGCCCACCCTCTGGAAGAGGCGCGTCCGGCCGAAAGGCACGTAGACCAGGACCCCGATCTTCCGCTCCATGGCCAGGGGCAAGATCGTCTCCTCCACCCCTCGGTTGTCCACGGCATAGTCCACGCCGATAAAGTCGATGGGTTCGTTCCGCATCACCGTCGCAAGGTCGGGGTAGCGGTTTTCGCTGGTGGTGGTGACCCCGATATACCGGACCCGCCCCTGGGCCTTCAACTCCTTGAGAATCCCGAGCTGGGTCGGCACGTCGGCCAGGTTATGCACCTGAATGAGGTCGATCGTGTCCACGCCGAACTTCCGGAAGCTCGCATCGATCTGGGCACGGGCTTCTGCAGGGTCGGCGGTCCCTTGGCGGGCCACGTTCACCTTGGTGGCCCAGAAGATGGTGTTCTGGATCCCCAGTTCCTGGGCAATCCGCCCCGCCACCTCCTCCGAAGCCCCATAGCTGGGGGCGGTGTCGAACACCCTCCCTCCCCCATCCACCAGGGCCTTGAGGACCTCCCGAAGGGCGCTGTAGTCCTCGCTTCGGGCCACCTGGGAGAAGGTGGCCGAACTTCCGAGCCCCACCGCCGGGAGCCGTTCTCCCGTGGAGGGGACAGCCCGTTGGATGAGTTCGCGGCGTAGGGTTTCGGGGCTGGAGAGAGCCTCCAGGAGCCGAGGGGTGAAGGGAAGGGCCGCTCCGGCCAGAGCGGTGCGGCGAAGCCACTCGCGACGCTTCATCGGCACACCTCCTTGTGACAGGGATTGCGGGGGCTCGCGAGGGGAGGGAGCCCCACGTGGGGATGGTTTTTCGTTACAAAGCCCTAAAACCCGGAAAACTCCCCCGAGGTTCCCAGGCCGGGCTGCCGTCCCCCTTCCCAGGGCCCTTTGAGGAGACCCCCTCCGACCCGATCCACCCCCATCCCGACACCTCTGCGGACCTTCCCAGGCCGGAACCTCCCAGGCTCAAGGTGCCCTTCGAACCCTCAACGAG
>JAUQOX010000255.1 GCA_030550695.1 Gemmatimonadota bacterium
GGCTCCTCCGCACGGTAGGTCCGGGGGCGGTGGTGGTCCGGGCCAAGGCCTTCGACCGTGAACGGACCCTTCCGTCGGGGTGGGTCGCCGAGCTGGCCAAGGGTCTGGCCGGCAAGCCCGGGGGGGAGGCTGGAACTCTACGGAGACGCACGGCCGGGGAGCCCCGGCATCCCCGTGCCGGTGCGAATCACACCGGCCGAGAAGAACCAGCCCCGGCTGGACCACCCATGGGATCTGAACCTGGCCGGTTTTTCCCCCGACGGGACCGCAGCGGCCACCGTGGCCAGCGTCCACGGACGGGTCCGGCTGCTGGTGTTCGATCTTACCTCGGGGGATACCCTCCTGGGCCCCGCGGTGGAAGGGGCAGGAAGCGTGTCCCGGATCCCCCGTCACCCCCTTCCCGTTCCGGCGGCGGTAGAGGCGGTGGACAGCACCCCTACCCTCGGGTGGGGTAAGGTCCGGCCCGTGGCCATAAGGATCGCCGGTTCGACCCTTCGGCCGTACGGATCGAAGGGTTCGGACTG
Organism: Gemmatimonadota bacterium; assembly: GCA_030550695.1. Classification (GTDB taxonomy): domain Bacteria; phylum Gemmatimonadota; class Gemmatimonadetes; order Longimicrobiales; family Gaopeijiaceae; genus JAUQOX01. Next base: position 525 of record JAUQOX010000255.1, read on the forward strand.
GCGGCGCCGGCGGTGCAGATCGCCGGGCTTCCCACCCCTCATCGGGTGCGGGTAGCCCTCGTCCTCACCCAGGACGGGGAGGGCCGGGTCTTCGTCCATCAGGAAAAGGCGGACCGGCTCCCCTTCCCCCTCCCCAAGAGTCCCGACCACCGCTGGTACTTGGTCCTTCGAGGGCGGGCAGCCGACACTGAGCTCCTGGTGCGGGATCCGGTGCTCTGGCGAGGAGGCCGAAGGAAAACTCGAAGGCCCGGGTAGGCAGGAGCCAGGCAAGGGCCGCGAGGAGCCAGCCCCTTCCCCCCGGGCCCTTCAGGAAGCCCTGCCCAGGCCGTCGTGGAAAGCTGATACTCTCCGGCACCACGACCCCCCCGGCCCGGGGTCAGCCCGATGCTGGTCACGGTCAGCCTGAGGCTCTACCCGCAAAGACGGTACTCCCCGCCCGAGTCGCCCCCCCTGCCGCCGATAACCCGCCTCGCGCCCCCGCCTGCCTGCGGCAGAGGGTGCGCTACAACCCCAACCGATTCCAACGGTAAACATCGGGGGAGCTCCACTGCTGATGGCAGCCATGCCGACGCCGTGACGAATCGGTCCCGCTCCCGGTCATCCTCTCTCTGGAACACCGGTGACTTGTCCAGTTCTTTCCGACTCTGCTCAGCCGCAACCTCCCAGGAACAACGGATCCAGCCCAACCTTGCTTCCCCTCCGTTCCGCCAGACCCTCCCTCGAAAACCTTGGACGTTCCCTTCAACGCTCATCATCAGCGTATTTCGGAAACATTTGCTTCAGTCGCTCTACCGTCGTGCGCCAGGCAGGGGCCCTCGGTGCACAGACCGTGTTCTTGTTTCCGAACATCCCCAATTCATGCTTGGCTTCGTTCACCGGAACGGTCTGCAACCAGCGTACCGGCACGAAATACTCGCACTTTTCCATATCGTCCTTGAAATCCCGATAGTACCGCCCCTTCTTCAGCACGTCCAGGGCCGGCCGTTCCCCTTCCGCGGTCACCACCGTGAACTCGGCGGCTGGCCGGCGCTGCCCCACGACGCGCCCCACCCCCACAAACCCCTTACCGGGAACCTTGACCCACACGCGATCCCCCTCCTTCAAGAGCGCGAGGGTTCGCGTATACCAGGTTCCTCCCCCCGCGGAAATAAACCCGTACTTCACCGCCTCCTCCCAAGAACGGTTGGGCCCGTCGCCGAAGCAGCAGTAGTATTCGCTGTTCCAAGGCTCTCTGTCTGCGCCCCTCCGCGGTGCTACCGAAGACTCGGCCTGCGCCCGGATGGGATCCAGGAGCCACGTGCGACTCAGAATCCGCTCGTGGCCGTTGGCAAAAACCTGAAAGAAGAGGACATTGATCGAAACGCCGCGGCTCGCCAGGTAATTTACGATGCGTTCGGTACTTTCGTCCAACTCTGCCGCAACCACCACCACCAGATGATCCCGGTTCAGCTCCGTCTCGTCGGGTGAATACCCGAACCGTTCCTGAAAGTCCTCCATCAAGCTCCTACCCGGTGCAAAGCGGCCGTAGATCTCCACCAGGTCCTCGGGCTGCAGGCCCTCCACCCAGGAGGCATAGTCCAACGCCTGCGATATGACCTCTCGGGGTGTCTTGTCCTTCTTAAGCTCGATCAGAACCACCGAGCCGTCCGGCGCAAGGGCCAGGAGGTCCACGCAGCCCCCATGGCTCGTCCTCTCCTGCCTGCCGATCAGCATCCAGTCTTCCGAGAGGAGGCAGGAATCCTCTACGATCATCTTCTCGAGCTCAGCCTCGCTGGCCAGGGACGACGGCGCCAGGGGAACCGGTGGATGTGCTACTTTCCAAAGCTTCGTCGTGATGGGCATAGAGTACCTCCACGGTCCCGCATCTGGGAAATACCACAGAAGATGACTTTGCCCTTGCTGCTGTTAGCGGAACCTGGCAGTGATCTGGAATCCAACCGCGCGGAAACGTCGCCGAAACCGCCCTATTCCTCTGTGAAATAATCTGAATCGACCCGCTTGAGTTCATACGAAGCCGCCAGGGTGACCCCAACATCATAGTCGATCATCAACTGAGCGAGCATGTTGCCGTCGATGAGGATAATCTTGTTTCCGAGGCGATGAACAAAACCCCGGGCTTCTTGGGAGAAGCTCGATGTAGTGATGAACACACCTTTTTGCGCACCCAGACCCTGCAGCGCACCGGCAAATTTCTGGACTTCTGGCCGTCCCACCACGCCTTCCCACCTCTTGGCCTGCACGTAAAGGACATCCAGTCCCAGCCGATCCTCTTTGATAATTCCGTCTATGCCACCATCGCCCGTCCTTCCGATGGCCTCACCGGCGTCCTTACGTGTGCCACCGTATCCCATTTTCACCAACAGATCGACCACAAGCCGCTCGAAGAACCGCGGCGGACAATTCTTGATCATCTGCAACAATTCGACAGCCAGTCCTTCGCGTAACTTTTGATAAGCAGCCTCGATCACTTCCTCGGGGGTTTGCTTTTCATTGTCCTCATCAGCCTCACCCCCTTCGGATTTGGCTCTCGTTCTCTTCTTGAAATCGACGAACTCGGGGAACTGCATCAGCATCGCAATTGTGATTTGGGAAGGCGCTTGACGGAGAACCTGCCGCCCTCGCTCTGTGACCCGGAAATATCCGCGCCGGGTAGTCTCCAGCAATTTTGCCTTATTCAAGTACGTCCGAGCCCAATTCACACGGTTGTCGAAGACGGCCCGCTGGCCACTAGGCAAGAGCTGGCCGCGCTCCTCTTCCGTCAGATTGAACTGCACAGCGAGCGCCTCTATGGCCTCACGAACCGAGTGTTCTTCCCCATCCCCAGCGAACCGCAGCAACGGGAGCATTACCGACTGGAAATCTGGAATAGGCATGTGTGCCGTCCTCCCACCAACGACCGGATATCCCTTGAGGGGTAGGATGAGGGGCCTGGTTTCGTATTACCGCACCGAGGTCCCCGAAAACTGCGCTCTCTTCTTCTTGGCCCTTTGCCACCTCACCCCACCCTCCTCGAGCTCTCCAGCCATCTTGATATGGCAATCGGTTACTCGCATAAGCGGTGGTGCGCCAATCCGTTTCAACCTGTGCGGCCTGCCGAACTGTTCGCCCGCGCCTGTCCTTCAAGACACCCAGACGATCCATCCCTCGGGCCCTGGGCTCTCGGCGCAAATATGCTCCCCGCGTTTCGCTGCCCGCAAGAAACTTCTTACGCTGCCAAGTGGAATGCTCTGGCCCGCAGCCCGGCCCTTCATCTTCATTCGATCGATTGGCGCATCCGCGCCACGCGTCATCCACAGGCTCTCCTGCGCAGTGAGATGCCGCTCCCGGGCACGGTTTCCCCTGCCCCCAGGCCTGGTGCCTACCGGGCGGCACTTACACGGCGGGTCGGAAGCGAGCTCCGCTCGCCACCCTGGGTGGACCCGGTGCCCAAGCCACCGTCCCGCCCACGCCCCTCTCTTCTCTCGGCGTCCGCAGGATCCTCCCCTCCTCCACCCGAGACGCCCCCCCCCTTCCCCTCAGCCCCCCTTCGGCCTTATTGTGTTGCCCGCCCGACTCCCGCCTGCGGCCAACCGCCGTCGGGCCCACCCGGGCCGCCCCTCCCCCCGCCGCCGGGCGGCCATCGCAGCAGAAGGAAACCGTCCGGAGCCTCGCGGTCGAGACAGCCGGCCGATCCGGCCCTTTTGTGGACCTGTCACCGGCCCGATGTCTTGTCCGGGTCCGCGCCAC
>JAUQOX010000256.1 GCA_030550695.1 Gemmatimonadota bacterium
ATCATTCTAGTTTGAAACTTGCAGTTCTAATGAATTAATATCGTGCAAGAGACCATTAATGACCTTTTTAGTGATTTTCCCTTCACCGCCTCTCCTCGGAGGAAGGCTCCGCTCTCCTGGCCCGGAGTTCCTCATCACCTCGGGCAGCACGCCATGACCACACCCGACCCTCGGCTCTTTCTTTCCACCACCCGAGCTGCCGAGCTCCTGGCCGTCCACCCCTCCACGGTGAAGCGGTGGTGCAACTCCGGCTCCCTCCGCGCCGATAAGACAGGGGGGGGGCACCGGCGGATCCCCCTGGATGAAGCCCTGCGGTGGGCCCGGCGGGAGGGGATTCCCACCTTCCTGGACCCCTTCCACCCCTGGGAGGCCAATGTTTGGCTGGCCCTCTCGGAGGTGGAAGAGGGGGCCGGCTTCCGGAGGCTGGAAAACCTGGCCCTGACCTGGCTGGCCCAGGGCGAATCCGATCTTCTTGCGCGCCTCCTCTATGAAACCGCCCGGCATCCGGCCGTTCCCTTGACCACGTTCCTGGACCGCTTCCTCCAGGGCTTCATGCGTCGGGTGGGGGAGGAGTGGGAGCGGGGGAGACTGCAGGTAGGAGAAGAGCACATGGCAAGTCAGGTCGTCCAGGAGGTTCTTTTCCGCCTCCGCCCGGGTTGGGATCGCCTGGACGGGAGGTCGTTCTCGGGGGGCGGGCCTGCCCAAGAGGCCCCTCCCGTTGCCCTGGTGGGAGCCATGGAGGGGGACGAGCATGCGTTGGGTGCCTTGGCAGTTCGGCTGGTCTTGGAGCACCACGGCTGGCGGGTCTACTACCTGGGGCCCAACGTGCCCCTGGAGGACTTCGCCACCATCCAACGGGCTCAGGCGGCTTCCCTGGTCTGCATCTCCCTGTCCCCTCCCAAATCCACCCCCGACGTCGTCCGGGCCGTGCGCGTCCTGGGCGAACTCTACCGGCCCCAGTACCCATACGCCTTGGCCCTGGGAGGCTCGGTGGGGAACCCCGATCCTGTCGATCTTCACCCCGGCCCCTTCGAGGACCTCTTTTTGGCCCGTTCCTCGGAAGAACTCGTCCGCTGGCTGGAAGGCCGTGCGTCTGCCGGCAAAGCCGCGCCACCCCCCCCTGTCCCCCTTTCTTCCAGGAGGATCGCATGATGTCGAACCGCCCGTGGCCGCTTCCCCTCAGGGGGCCCGCCCTCGAGCTGGGAGCCCTCGGCGCCCTCGGTCTTTTCACCCTTCTGTCCGTGGCGGGCTATGCGGTGTTCGCCCGGAACCCCCACCTGGTTCCTCCCACGGATTTCGCGGCTCGTTTCTACGCCGTGTCCTACGCCCTCCTGGCGCGCCTTCACATCGCCTTGTCGGCGCTGGTGCTCGCGCTCTTCCTCATCCGGCGAGCTGGCTTCCGGTGGCTCCCCGCGCTGGGAGCGGTCTACCTCGGGAGCTTCCTCTCCGAGCATGTGGGAACGGGCTACGGTTTCCCCTTCGGCGACTACCAGTACACCGGGCTTCTCGGATGGAAATTGGGGGGTAGGGTGCCCGCCTTGATCCCTCTCAGTTGGTTTCTGATGGTCGTGCCCTCCTGGGCCATGGCCCATCGTCTTTTCCCCGGTCCCCGGGGGACGTGGAGGCGGGTCCTCATGGGCTCCTACTTCCTCACCGTCTGGGATTTGGCCCTGGATCCGGCCATGAGCTTTCTCACCCCCTATTGGGTGTGGAAGAACCCCGGTCTCTACTACGGCATGCCCTGGATCAACCTCGCCGGCTGGTTCTTCACCGGCGTCGTCCTCATGGCCCTCCTGGAAGCCCTGAAAGTGACGCGATGGGGCAGCTCCCTGGAGTTCAAGTGGCTGGCCTCCTACTACGGGGTGGTCCTTTTCATGCCCTTGGGGATGGTCGCCGCTGCACATCTGTGGCCTGCCGTGGGGGCAACCTTGGCGGGCGTGCTCCTGCCGTGGGGGATTCGCGGGGTGCGAAGCTTCGTCCGATCCCTGGGTACGCCACGGCGGGAGCCGGCTCTGCTCCCCGCCGAGGAGGTCCTGTGAGGAACCCCAGGACGCTGGGCTTGCCCCCCAGGACGGGCCTTAAGGAGGCGACGGAAAGGGGCGGCTCCTCCGGGGACGGCCCCCCCCCCTTTCGGGCTCCTTTTCCTCCGTCGCCGGGCCAGGCACACCTGGAGGCCGCCCTCGCCGAGGTCCGGAGGGGACTCGCCCTCGCGGCCGGGAAGGTCGAAGGGCTCGGGCTGCCAGCTCCCTCGCTGGAGGGGAAGCTCCTGCGCCCCCTTGCGGCCTACCTGGCCATACCGCCCGCGGAGCGGGCCAGGCTGGACCTTTCCTTCTGGCTGGGCGCCCTTGCGGTGGAGATGGTCCACGAGGCCTCCCTTCTCCACGACGACATCCTGGACGCCGCGGCCACCCGCCGGGGGCGGCCCACCCTGGCCGAAACCCATGGGATCGGCGCCGCCCTGGTGCGGGGCGACCATCTCCTCACGGCGAGCTACCGGGTGGCGGCCCAGACGGGGTTCCCCCTTTTCCTCGAGACCTTCGTGGCGGCGGTGGAACGCACCGTGGCCGGGGAGATTGCCCAGGAGAGAGCCTGCGGGCGGAAGCTGGCTCAAGAGGAATACCTGGAAGTCATCACTGCGAAATCCGGCGAGCTTTTCCGGGCAGCGATGGTCCTGGCAGCGGTGGCACGGGGCTCGGCGAAGGCCGAGGCATGGGGTGCCGCCGGAGCCCGACTGGGCCGTCTGTACCAGATGGCCGACGATCTGCTGGACTTCTGTCCCCTCGCCGGCAGCGGAAAACCGCCGCTCCAGGATTACCGCCAAAGGAAGTGGACCTGGCCCCTGGGCCTGGCGCCCGTCAACGACTTCACCCTTGCCCCCGACCGGCTCTCAAGTGTCCTGTTCCGTAGGCCCGACGCCGCGACCCCGTCCCCTATGGAACGGGCGGCACACCGCTTCGCCGAGGAGGTCGCCCGGTGGCTCGTGGAAGCCGGCCAAGCGGGCATGGCGGTAGAGGACCTGAGGGCCCTGGTGCAGGGATGGGTCGGGAAGGTCCGGGATGTGGTGGAGAGGGAGGTGAGCCAGCTCGCGGTCGGGGAGTCTCCCGGCACGGGTCGTTCGGTCGCGAGCGCGCCGTCCGCCCCATCCCTTCCCCTTCCCTTCCAGGATCGGCTTTCTTCCCTCCGGGAGCGCTCGGATTGGCAGGTCCTCTTCGCCCGCCAGGCGCGGTCCTTTCGCTTTGCCGCCTCTCTCTTTCCCCCGGAGCTCTTTCGGAAGGTGGCGGGGGTCTATGCTTTCTGCCGCTTCACCGACGACCTTGTGGATCAAGCCCAGGACCCCGACCCCGCCCGACTCCACGTGGCCCTGGACACCTGGCTTTCCCTTGTCCAACAGGCCTACAACGGCGACCCCACCGGGATCCCCCTCCTGGACGAGGTGGTGGGTGGTGCAGCACAGGAGGGGATCCCGTTCCATTACCTCCAAGAACTCGTGGAGGGGGTCCGGATGGACATCACCCCGCGGACCTATGCCTCCCTGGCCGATTTGAGGGTCTACTCCTACCGGGTGGCCTCGGTGGTGGGAGGGTGGCTCACCGAGCTTGTGGGAGTGCGGGACAAGGAGGTCCTGGAGGCAGCCTTTGCCCTGGGGCATGCCATGCAGCTCACCAACATCCTCCGGGACGTCGGGGAGGACCTCCGGAGGGGCAGACTCTATCTGCCCCTCGACCGACTCCACGCCCACGGCGTGGATGTCCCGGCCCTGGAGGCCGCCATGGCGGGGACCCGGCCCCTTCCACCCGCCTACGGCCACCTCATGGAAGAGCTTATGGCCCACGCCGATGAGGACTACCGGAAAGCCTGGGCGGCCCTGGGGGCCCTTCCCCCCTCCTTCCGTCGGGCGGTAGCCGTAGCGGCGTGGGTGTACCGGGGGATTCACGGGGAGATCCGTCGCAACGGTTACGACAACCTCACCCGCCGGGCGGCCACCAGCCTTCCCCGGAAAGTCTTCCTGGCCACAGGTGCCCTTTCGGCCCTGGCGCTGGGGCGAACTTCCTGGCCGAGGGGGCGCCAGGTCCTCGCCTGCTCCCAAGATACGGGCTCCCTCCCCGCCGTGGTTCCGCCGGCGGCACCCGTATGAAGCCGTCCCCCAGCCCCGGGCGCCCCAGCCGTCGGCCATGGCGTTTCCTCAGCCTCCTTTTCGCAGCCGGGCCTGCCCTCTTCCCTTTCCCTCCAGGGGG
>JAUQOX010000030.1 GCA_030550695.1 Gemmatimonadota bacterium
GTTATCTTCAGATCTTATGTTCTCCAGGAAAGCAGGCTCCTCCAGGAGGAGCCCCCGGCAGGTCGCCAAACCATCCCCCCTCGAAAGGCCCGAACCTGGGGCCCATGAGGGATGTACCGGAAATGCATCAGAAGGATAGACGTCTCCAGGGCCCCGAAGCAAGCACCGGCGTTGTTCTCCCTCTCCCTTCTCTCCGACCCGCCCCGGCGAGGGAACCGTCACGCGGCCCCCTCGGCGGCCCCGAGGGCCTCCCCGGCCCGGCCTTAGAGCAAGCGGGTCTGCGGATCGGTCTCCGGGGGTCCGAGGTCCCCATCCGTCGCCTCGGGGCCGGCCTCCCTCCGCCCGGGCGGCCGCCTGGGCGGGGAAGCCTGACGGGGGGAACCTTCTCCGCCCTCAAGAGCCCTCTCCAGCGCCGAGGTCAGCTCGGCCAAGCGCCGACGGGCCGCCTCCCGCTCCCCCTTCAGCTCCTCCTCCAGACGGAAAAGGTCGTCGGCCAGGGAAAGGGCGGCCAGGATGGCTGCCTTGTGACTCTCCAGGGCCCCGGCCCGGGCACGGACCTCCCGGAGCCGCTCGTCCACGAGCCGGGCGCAGCGTAGGGTGTAATCCGCCTCCACATTGGCCCGGAGAAGGTACTCCTCCCCCCCTATGGTCACCCGTACACTCTGCCCGTCTCGCCCGTCGCCCATCCTCAAGCGTTCTCCTGGAGGAAACGGACCCGGGCCAGCATCCGCTCGACGCCGGCGCGGGCCTCCGCGATTCGCTCTTTCAAGTCCCGGTTCTCCTCTTCCAGACGGCGGATGCGGTCCAGGAGTTCAGAGGGCGTCTCTTGTCCCTGGAGGAATCTTTGCAGCTGTTCCTCCAGCTCCGCCGTCCTGGCCCGGCACTCCCCCAGTTCCCCTTCCAGCTCCGCGAGCCTGAGGGTGGTGGCTTGCACCAACTCCGCCAGACGGAGCCAACCGGATTCCACCCCCGGACCCTGGCTCCCGTCAGCGCCGGGGCCAGACACCCAGCTCCTCCCGTAACGCGGTGAGCACGCTCTCCACAGCGCTCTCCACCTCTTCGTCGGTAAGGGTCCGATCCTCCGCCTGAAATCTCAACCGGAAAGCTATGGAGCGGTGGCCCGCAGGGATCCTTTCTCCCTCATAGACATCGAAGGGGACCAGCCCCCGAAGGAGCCCCCCTCCCGCCCTCCGGATGCAAGCCTCAACTTGGGCCGCCCGCATGCCCTTGGGAAGGAGGAGGGCCAGGTCCCTCTCCACCGCCGGAAACACGGGAACGGGATCCACCACGCGCCCCGACGACGCTCGGGGCGGAACCGTCAGGACCAACTCGGCCCCCCAGACCGCTCCGGCCCAAGGCGGCAGATCCAGGGCCCCCTTCGCCACCCGCCCCCCCCATCCCAGGACGGTCCCGTCCCCTGCCGTCACCGTGAACCCCTCTTCGTTGAGGATCCCGACTCCCGCCGGAGCCCCTTCTCGAAGCTCCCAGGACCCGTCGGTGAGGAAGCGGACCAATCGGGCCAGCAACCCCTTGAGGTCCCAAAGGTCCAGGTCACGCCCACCTCCGCTCCAATGCAACGGGGCGCTTCCGCCGGTGAGGACCAAGGCCACGTGGGACTCCTCCCGAGGAGGCCCTTCCCCCTCCGCCGGGGCACGGAACACGGTGCCCACCTCGAAGAGCCGCACGTCTCGCTGGCCCCTCGCGAAGTTCAGCTCCACCCTCCGGAGGAGGCCCGGAAGGAGGAGCCTGCGCAGGGCCGGCTCGGGGGACCACACGGGGTTGACGAGCTCCACCTCGCCTTCGCCCCGGGGCACGAAGGGCATGGTCTGGGCCTCCAGGATTCCGGCGCCGGCCAGCAGGTTCCGAACCCCGTCCTCCAGGACGAAGAGAGGGTGGTCCGGGACCGTTCCCGGTCGGAAGGGCCCCAGCTCCGAGGGGAACCGATCGTATCCGTAGGCCCGGGCCACCTCCTCCAGGAGGTCCACTTCCCGGACCACGTCGTAGAATCGGAAGCCCGGAACCCGAACCCTCAGGGCCTCTCTTCCGTCGTCCTCCACCTGGAACCCCAAGGGCTCCAGAAGCCCCCGGAGCTCCGAGGACGTCAGGGAGATTCCCAGGAAGGACTTCACCCGGCTCAAGCGGAGGGGCAGGTGGGGAGCCGTCCACGGCTTGGGGTGAACGTCCAAGACCAGGACCTCGTCCTCCCCCCCTGCCACCGCCCGCAAGATCTCCAAGGTTCGCAGGAGGGCCGGAACCAACCCCGCGGGATCCACCCCCCGCTCGAAACGGAAACTGGCCTCCGTAGAGAGCCCCAAGGCCCGCCGCGTGCGGCGGATCGACCCGGGTTCGAACCAGGCGCATTCCAGGAGCACTTCCGTGGTGGCCGCGCTGACCTCGGACTCCGCCCCCCCCATGACCCCCGCCACGGCCACCGGCCCCGCGTGGTCGCAGATGGCCAGCATTCCCTGGGACAGTCGCCGGTCCACCCCGTCCAGAGTCCGGATCAGCTCCCCCTCACGGCTCCGGCGCACCACCACGCCTCCCCGGAGCCGGCCCAGGTCGAAGGCATGAAGCGGCTGCCCCAGTTCCAGCAGCACGTAGTTCGTGGCGTCCACCACGTTGTTGATGGGCCGGGCTCCCGCTGCCCGAAGTCTCCGTTGCAGCCACGCCGGGGACGGCCCCACACGGACCCCTCGGACGACGGCACCGAGATAACGGTGGCACAGGTCCGGGTCCTCGACCCGTACTTCGATCCCTCCGCCTTCCACCCGATCCTTCCCCTCGACCCACCGGATCCTCGGGGGGATGGCCCCTTCCACGGGGGGAACCACCCCGGCCCCCCCCAGGCCCAACGCCGAGGCCAGCTCCCGGGCCACCCCCAGGTGGCTGAGAAGATCCCCCCGGTTGGCCGTGACCTCCACATCCAGACGCCAGTCGTCCAGCCCCAGGGCTTCCGCCAAGGACAGGCCGGGGGCAAGTCCTGCTTCCAGCTCCAGAAGCCCCCCGGCGTCGGGCCCCAGGCCCAGTTCCGCCTCGGAGCAGAGCATGCCCTCGGAGGGCACGCCCCGAATGTGGGCGGTTTCGATTCGGACACCCCCGGCCAGCGTGACCCCCGGCGGCGCATAGGGGTAGGACCCTCCCACCCGGACGTTGGGGGCCCCGCAGACCACCTGCACCAGCCGGGCACCCGTCCGCACCTGGCACACCCGGAGGTGGGGGGCGTGGGGGTGGGGCGCCAAGGCCTCCACCCTGCCCACCGATAAACCCTCGATTCCCGCCGCCAGGGGCAGGATCTCCTCCACAGGGGCCCCCCGCAAAGCCAACAGCTCGGCCACTTCCCCGGGGGCACGATCCAGATCGGGCAGAAGGGCACGGAGCCACCGATAGGAGATGTTCATGGCAGAGCCAGCTGACCGAGGAGGCGCACGTCGTTGTCGAAGAACACCCGAATGTCCTTGATCCCGAACTTGAGGGCCGCGATCCGCGCCGGTCCCATGCCGAAGGCAAAGCCCGTATAGCGCTCAGGGTCGATCCCCACGTTCTCCAGGACCGCCGGATCCACCATCCCCGCGCCCATGATCTCCAGCCAAGGGGTCTCCTCCACCGAACCGTCGGCCTTGGTCACGACCCGTTTCACGTCCACCTCGGCGCTGGGCTCGGTGAAGGGGAAGAAGGAGGGCCGGAAACGCACACGGGTCTCCGGACCCCAAAAGCGCCGGGCGAATTCCGCGAGGGTGGCCTTGAAGTCCACGAAGCTGATCCCCTCGTCCACCACCAGACCTTCCAGCTGCATGAAGGCGGGGGTGTGGGTCGGATCGGGGGTATCCCGCCGGTAGACCATACCCGGGGCGATGATGCGGACGGGAGGTGGGTACTTCTCCAAGACCCGGACCTGCACGGGGGAGGTGTGGGTGCGAAGGAGATAGCCCCCCTTGAGGTAGAAGGTGTCGGCCTCGTCCACCACCGGATGATCCAGAGGCGTGTTCAGGGCCACGAAGTTGTACCACTCCGATTCCACCTCGGGGCCCCGGGCCCGGGTGAACCCCAGGCTCCGGAAGATTTCCCAGATCTCGTCCACCACCTGCAGCACAGGGTGCTTGGCACCCCGCCAGGCTTCTCGCCCCGGCAGGGACAAGTCCAGTTCTTCACGGCCGGCCGAAGCCGCCCGATCCAGGAGTGACTTCCGTTCCCGCCAAGCCGCCTCCACGGCATCCCTCACCCGATTGGCTTCGGATCCTACCCGCGGACGCTCTTGGGGGGGAAGGCTTCCCAAACTGCGGAGAATAGCGGAGATCCGCCCGTCTTTCCGACCCAGATACCTCACCCGTAGGGCCTCCAGGGTAGCGGCATCGGAAGCATGGCGGACGGCGGTGAGCGCCTCGACTTCCAGCGAGCGCAAGGCCTCCAGAAGTGAATCGGAATCGTCCATGCGGATAACCTTTTGTATTACTGCGGGAAAGCTTCTGTCATCTCTCTCCCGATCTCCCCACCCCTCTCCCACGCCCGGCCGGCCCCGTCCCCTCCTTCTCCCCGCCCGACGCCAAGGATGCCTGGATGGCCGGCGGAGGATCCTGCCCCGCACTCCACCCGCGGACCGTGGTGGCCGGGATCTGCCTAACCTAAGGCAAAGGGCCCCACGGCAAAATGGCCGTGAAGCCCTTTTCCGACCGACCGCCCCGAAGGTTCACCCCAGCTTGGCGAGCCCCTCCTTGGCCCGGTCGGTCAGGTCCTTGAAAGCTGCAGGATCCCTCACCGCAAGGTCGGCCAGGGCCTTCCGATCCAGCTCCACGCCGGCCCGCTTCAAACCACAGATGAAACGGGAGTAGGAAAGATCGTGGAGCCTGGCGGCGGCATTGATGCGGGTAATCCACAGGGCGCGGAAATCGCCCTTCTTCCTCTTCCGGTGCCGATAGGCATGCTCCCAGCCTTTCTCCACCGCGTCCTTGGCTACCCGCCACAGGTTCTTCCGACCGCCGAAGTATCCTTTAGCGACCTTGAAAATCTTCTTCTTGCGGTCCTTTCGCGCCGGAGCACGCGTTGCACGGGGCATGAGAAACCTCCTTTCCTCAGCTCAGGAGGAGGCGCTTCATGCGCCTCTCGTCGGCCCTGGAGACCAGGGTGGGACTCCGCAGCCGGCGCTTCCGTTTCCGGTTCTTCTTGGTCAGGATGTGGCTCTTGTTGGCCCGACGCCGGCGGATCCTGCCGCTGGCCGTGAGCCGAAGGCGCTTCGCTGCGCCTTTGTTCGTCTTCATTTTGGGCATGATCGTCTCTCCAGGTTCCGCCGGCCCCGGCTCAAGGCGCCCTGCCATCCCGGGGCGCCCTCTCCCCGCAGCCGACCCGTACCCTGTTGTTCCCCGTTCTCCTATCTGGCCTTGAGGGGAGCCATCACCATGAACATCACTCTCCCCTCGAAGCTGGGCTCCGCCTCCACTTTCCCCACGTCCGACAGATCCGCCTTGAGCCTCTCCAGCACCTCGAGGCCTAGTTCCGCGTGGGCAATTTGGCGCCCCCGGAACATCATGGTCAGGCGGACCTTGTTTCCCTCCTCCAGGAAACGGCGGGCGTGACGGGTCTTGAATTCGTAATCGTGCTCCTCGATGCCGGGGCGGAACTTCACTTCCTTGACCTGGATCTGATGCTGTTTCTTCCGAGCCTCCCGTGCGGCCCGCGCCTGTTCGTACCGGTACTTCCCGTAATCCATCATCTTGACCACGGGGGGCCGGGCATCGGGGGCCACCTCCACCAGATCCAAGCCTTTTTCTTCGGCCCTGGCCCGGGCTTCGTCGATGGAAACGATGCCGATCTGCTGGCCGTCCTCGGCGATGAGACGCACAGGGCTGATGCGGATCTGCTCGTTGACTCGGACCCTTTGCTCTTTGATGGTCGAACCCTCCTCCGGCCGGGGGGATCAAGCCCCCCGCATTGGTTTCGTTCCGCGACCCTACCGCCCAACAAAAAACCCGGGCGGTCCCGGGCCTCAAAGCAGATCCTGGGCGCTCTTTCCTTGATGAGCGCCCCTCCCTGTCTTCGGACCCGGCGGCTCCCTCGCCGAGGCGGGGGCCGAAAGGTGGGGGAAAAGCCCCTCTTCCATGTACCGGCGTTGAAAGATACGCCCCGGGCCTGGCAAATCAAGCCGGCCAGCCTCAACAGAAGCCGTCTTGGAGTTTCCCGAGCCGCCTTTTTGCCCTTGGCGGCGGGGGCAGCAGACGCAGGGGCCGGCCCCCCTTCAGTCCAGGGAGCGACGGCGAATCTTCTCCTGGAGGTGGGCCACGAAGGCTTCCCGATCCATGACCTCCTGTTTGGTGGAGGCTCCCCGGCGCCGCACGGCCACCGTGCCGGAGCGGGCTTCCCGCTCTCCCACGACGGCCATGTAGGGCACCTTGAGGAGTTCGGCCTCCCGGATCCGGGAAGCCAGGGTGTCGCGCTCGTGGAGCGTGGCCCGGATCCCCTCGGAGACCAACCGCCGGTGGAGTTCCTGGGCGCTGGGAAGCCAGGGCTCGGAAAGAGGAAGGACCCGAACCTGCTCGGGGGCCAGCCAAAGGGGAAAGTCCCCGGCATAATGCTCGATGAGTCCCCCGATGAACCGCTCCATGGACCCCACCAGCACCCGGTGGAGCATCACGGGACGGTGGGGCTCGTTGTCCTCGCCGATGTACTCCATCTGGAACCGCTCGGGGAGGTTGAAGTCCAACTGCACCGTGGGTCCCTGCCACTTGCGGCCGATGGCGTCGATGAGCTTGAAGTCGAGCTTGGGGCCGTAGAAGGCGCCTCCCCCCTCGTCGAGGCGGTATTCCTTTCCCCTCTCCTCCAACACCCGGGCCAGCATCCCTTCCGCTTCCTTCCACTGTTCGGGTGTCCCCAGCGCCTTTTCGGGGCGGGTGGCCAGCTCGATGGTGTAAGGGTAGCCGAAGGTGGAGAGCATCTCGTCCACCAGGTCCAACAGGCGCCCGATCTCTTCGGGCACCTGCTCCGGCGTGCAAAAGACGTGGGCGTCATCCTGGGTGAACCCCCGCACCCGCAGCATCCCGTGGAGCACGCCGCTCCGTTCGTAGCGGTACACGGTGCCGAACTCCGCCATGCGGATGGGGAGGTCGCGGTAGGAGCGCTGTCGGCTCTGGTAGATGGCGATGTGGCCCGGGCAGTTCATGGGTTTGGGCCGGTAGCGGGCCCCTTCCACCTCCATGGCCCCGAACATGTTCTCCTGAAAGTTCTCCAGGTGCCCGGAGATCTCGTAGAGCTTCTCGCTGGCGATGTGGGGGGTGTAGACCAGGACGTAGCCGTGACGCAGGATGAGTTCCTGTTCGAACTTCTCCACCTCGTGGCGGATGACGGCGCCCCTGGGGTGCCACAGGATCAGGCCCGGCCCCACCCGGGGGTCGACGCTGAAAAGATCGAGCTGCTTGCCCAGCACCCGGTGGTCCCTGCGCCGGGCCTCTTCCAGCCGGTGGAGATGTTCCTCGAGGGCTTTTTCGTCGAAGAACGCGGTGCCGTAGATACGCTGGAGCATGGGGCGGTTCTCGTCCCCCCTCCAGTAGGCCCCCGCTGCCGACAGCAGCTTGAAGTGCTTGAGATACCCCGTAGAGGGCAAATGCGGGCCCCGGCAGAGATCCAGGAAGGGTCCGTCCCGATAGACCGTGATGACCTCGTCGTCGGAAAACTCCTCCAGGCGTTCGAGCTTGAGGGGGTCATCGGCAAAGAGGACCCGGGCTTCCTCCTTGGTGACCTGGCGCCGCTCGAAGGGGTAGTCCGCCTCCACCACCTCCCGCATCTTGGCCTCGATGACCTGGAGGTCGTCGGGGGTGAAGGGACGGGGTACGTCGAAATCGTAGTAGAACCCATCCTCGATGGCGGGCCCGAAGCCGATGCCGGCCCCGGGATTCAGCTCCCGCACCGCCGTCGCCAGCACATGGGCCGCGGAATGGCGGAGCAGGAGAAGGGCTTCCGGGTCCCGGGCCGTGAGGATCCTGAGGCGGACGTCCCGGTCCAGGGTACGCATGAGGTCCACCACCTCGCCCTCCACCTCGGCTCCCACGGCAGCCCGGGCCAGGCCCGGGCCGATCTTGGCGGCCACTTCCTTCACCGTGGACCCTTTGGGGACCACCAGGGGCTTTCCGTCGGGCAACGTCACGGTGATGTGTTGCTGTTCGGCCATAACCCTTCCTTCTCTGGACGGACCGCATTCCGCCAGGAGCGGCCCTGGAAACCTTCGAGACGGACCTTCTCCCCTCTGTGGGGCACTCGGGACCCATGCCGACGCTTGGAAACTTCCGAGACTAACCCGCCCCCCCGGAGGGGTCAATGGCCGCCCCCGGCAGGCCTTCGGGATCCGCCCCCCCCAGAACACCACCTTTCCCGACGGCCTTTCGCCCCGTCACCTCGGAAGGCTGGGGACAGGGCCGGCAACCGCCTCGTCTTCCCCGAACGGCAAGGGCCCGGACCCGAAAGAGACCCCGTGGATCCCTTCCGGTTCCGGGCCCCCGCGGACTTTCCCGGGGACCGACCTCCGGCCCCGGGAAGGCGGAGCGACGGGCCGGATCAGTACATTCCGCCCATGCCCCCGCCGGGCATGTTGCCGCCTTTGGGCTCTTCCTTCTTCTCCACCACCAGGGCCTCGGTGGTGAGGAGGAGCCCCGCGATGGAGGCAGCGTTCTGCAGAGCGGTACGCACCACCTTGGTGGGATCGATGACCCCCGCTTCCACCAGGTCCTCGAAGGTGTCCGTCAGGGCGTTGTAGCCGTAGTTCGGGTTCTTGTGTTCCCGAACCCGCTCCACCACGATGGAGCCTTCCTGACCGGCGTTGCTGGCGATCCAGCGCAAGGGGTGCTCCAGAGCCCGGCGCAGGATTTCCACGCCGATCTGCTCATCCTCCCGCTCCAGCTTGAGGTTGTCCAGGGCCTTCTGAGCCCTGAGGAGGGCCACGCCACCGCCGGGGACGATCCCTTCCTCCACGGCGGCCCGGGTGGCATGGAGGGCATCCTCCACCAGAGCCTTCCTCTCCTTCATCTCGGTCTCGGTGGCGGCCCCCACGTTGATGACGGCCACACCACCGGCCAGCTTGGCCAGCCGCTCCTGGAGCTTCTCCCGGTCGTAGTCCGAGGTGGTCTTCTCGATGGAGACTTTGATCTCCTCGATGCGCCCCTGGATCTTCTTGGGATCGCCGGCGCCGTCCACGATGGTGGTATTGTCCTTGTCCACCACGATCCTCTTGGCCCGGCCCAGGTCGCTGATGACGGTGTTCTCCAACTTGAAGCCCACCTCTTCGCTGATGACCTGACCACCGGTGAGGATGGCGATATCCTGGAGCATGGCTTTCCGCCGGTCGCCGAAGCCCGGAGCCTTCACGGCGCAGACCTTCAGCGTGCCCCGGAGCTTGTTCACCACGAGGGTCGCCAGGGCCTCACCCTCCACATCCTCGGCGATGATCAGGAGAGGCTTCCCCATCTGGGCCACCTTTTCCAGGATGGGGAGGAGGTCCTTCATGGAGGAGATCTTCTTGTCATGGATGAGGATCAGGGCATCCTCCAGGACGGCCTCCATCCGCTCGGGATCGGTGATGAAGTAGGGGGAGAGGTAGCCCCGGTCGAACTGCATCCCTTCCACGGTCTCGAGGGTGGTCTCGAGCCCCTTGGCTTCCTCCACCGTGATGACCCCGTCCTTGCCCACCTTTTCCATGGCATCCGCGATCAGGTTGCCGATCTCGGGGTCGTTGTTGGCGGAGATGGTCCCGACCTGGGCGATCTCCTTCTTGCCCTTGGTCTCACGGGACAGCTTCTTGAGCTCTTCCACCACCACATCCACGGCCTTTTCGATCCCGCGGCGAATGCCCATGGGGTTGGCCCCCGCGGTCACGTTCTTGAGCCCTTCGGCGAAGATGGCCTGGGCCAAGACGGTGGCCGTGGTCGTTCCGTCACCCGCCACGTCGGAGGTCTTGGTGGCCACCTCCTTCACCATCTGGGCCCCCATGTTCTCCATGGGGTCTTCCAGCTCGATCTCCTTGGCCACCGTCACCCCGTCCTTGGTCACGGTGGGCGATCCGAACTTCCGGTCCAGCACAACGTTCCGGCCCTTGGGGCCGAGGGTTACCATGACTGCCTTTGCCAGCTTGTCCACGCCCGCCTTGAGTTTGGCACGGGCGTCCACGTCAAAGGCCAATTGCTTCGCAGCCATCGCGACACTCCTTCGCGTTCGTTGTCGGTGGATTCCTAGGACTACTCAATGACGGCCAGAATGTCGGACTCCCGAAGGATGAGGTACTCTTCGTCCCCCACCCGCACTTCCGTGCCGCTGTACTTCCCGTACAGAACCCGCTGGCCCACCTTCACGTCGGGGGGGATCCTCTTCCCGTCATCGGACAGCTTGCCGGGTCCCACCGCGATGATCTCCCCTTGCTGGGGCTTTTCCTTGGCGGTGTCGGGGATGTAGAGCCCTCCCCGCATGGTCTCGGTTTCCTCCAGGGGCTTCACCACCACCCGGTCCGCCAGGGGCTGGATCTTGTCCTTGGCACCCTTGGTCATGCCGACTCCTCCGCGCTGGATTGGGAGTGACGAATCGTTAATGCCATTGATGTTGTTAGCACTCACCACAAGCGAGTGCTAACACTGCGGCATCAAGATAGAAGAGACGAAACGGCTGTCAACGGGGAAGAGACTGCCAAAAAGGCAGGAATTTGTTTTTCCTCCCGGCGGGAGATGGCCTTCGGCTGGAGGGTTAGGCCGGCTTCGGCGTGACCGGCCACGCCCGCTCCTCGGGCACCCTACCGGGAAGGCTGGGTGGCTCGGGCCGTCAGACTGTCCATCCGGGCGATTCCGTCCAGTCCCACGATGGCGTGGACGACTTCCGGGGCCAAGTCGGGAGAAAGCCAGAAACCCAGGTCCGCCAGCTTCCGAAGCGACGCCTCCGCCTCCCGATAGGCCCGCGCCAACACCGCCCGGGCCGACGTCCGGAACAGACCTTCCACCGTGCCGGGCGGCACGGGGGCTCCCTCCCAGAACTTCTCCAGAGCCCGTCGCTCCTGGGGAGAACCGTGATGGAAGATCTCGGACACCAGCAGGTTGTGGCTCCTCCGGCCCAGGTCGAACTCGAAATCCGTAAGGTCGTCCACGATCTGGAAGGCCGTTCCCAGGCGGGCCACGGCCCCTTCCGCCTCCCGCACCGCCTCACCCAGCCCATCCCCTTCCAAGTGCCCTGGGGCCACGAAAGCGAGGGCGAACAGGGCGCCCCCCCGCACCTCGTGTACCCGAGCCACCATGGTCTCCGGGGTGGGGATCTCCTCTACCCCCCCCTCCTCCGAGCCCTCCAGCTCTCCGATCTCCGCCATGCGGGTGAGCAGACCCCGCAGGATGGCGTGGGTGTCGGCCTCCCCCATGACCCCGGCTGCCACGGCTCGGTCGCAGGCCCGGCGAAGAAGGCGTTCGAAGCTCATGAGCTGAAGGATGGACAGGAACCGGTTGCCTGAGCCCCTCGCCAGGGGCAGAAGGCTTTTCCCTTGGTCGTCGAAGAGGTTGTCCGCCGCAGTGATGGTTCCCTTGATGCAAAAATTCAGCTCGGAGTAGAGCTCCAGCCGTCTGGGCGGAACTCCGAGAGCTTCGAAGAGAGCCCGGAAGAGGATGAGAAAGAAGTACTCCTGCAAGAAGGTCAGGCCCGCCTCTGTGCCCATCTCCCCTTCCGCGGGAAGCCGCCAGCCGGGCGCGAGAAAGCGCCCCTCCAGGAGGGACTCCAGGTCCCGATAGAGGGTTTCCACGGCTCGGGCCTGGCCCACCATGGCGGGTTGCAGACGGTCCCAGACGCCACGTTCCCGCAGGAGTTCCACGGCCCGGGGGGATCGGAACACGGGGGAAAGGGTCATGTCCTCCAGTCCTTCAAGAGGGGGTGGGAGGCCTCAATCTACGGTGGCGTGCCCCTGCCTGGCCATATGCTCCCCGGCCAGGAAAAGCCCCTTCAGGGTCAGGAAGGGCTCCACGCGTTCCACCGTCCGGCAGTGGGGAGCCAAGAGGGGAGCGTAACCGCCGGTGGCCACCACCAGGGCATGGGGACGGCCCCACTCGTTCCGGATCCGGTCCACCACGCCGTCGATGGCATCCACCGCCGTGTAGAACACGCCGCTCTCCATACACGCCTCCGTCCGGCGGCCGATGACCCGGGCCGGCGGACGCAGATCCACCCGGGGCAACTTCGCTGCCCGCCGCCCCAGCCACTCCAACCCCACCATGACCCCTGGTGCGATCACACCCCCCACGAAAACCCCGTCGGCGGTAATGCAGTCGAAGGTGGTGGCGGTCCCCAGGTCCACCGCCACCGTGTCGCGACGGAAGAGTTCCTTGGCTGCCAGAGTGTTGGCGATCCGGTCGGCCCCTACCGTCCGGGGCTCCTCCACGTCCAGGCGAAGGGGAAGATCGCCGTCACCCTCCAGAACGAAGACCGGTCCCGAAACCACCCCCCGGAGGGCCCGACCCAGCCTTTCCGTAACCACGGGCACCACCGACCCGATGACCCCTCGGCTGACGGTCCCCTCCTTCAACCCCCTCCGGGCCAGGAGGGCCACCAACACCTGCTCGTATTCGTCTGACGTCCGGGGCAGACCCGTGCTGAGACGCCAGTGGGCCACGACTTCCCCGGAGGCAGGATCCACCGCCCCCACGACGATCTCGGTGTTCCCTACGTCCACGACAAGGTGCATGATCCGTTTCCCCGTTCCCTGAGCCTTGCGCGAACCCGTCGAGGTCGGCGCTCTACCCTGACTCCACAACCACCAGGGAGAGGTCCACCGCCCGGGCGGAATGGGTGAGCCCGCCCACGCTGATGAAATCCACCCCCGTCTCGGCCACTGCCCGCACGGTTTCCAAAGACACGTTCCCTGAAGCCTCCAGGAGCGGACGGTCCCTTCCCAGGGCCTTGACCCGCCGGACGGCCTCGGCCAGGAGGGGCACGGACATGTTGTCCAGGAGAACCCGCTCCACGCCAAGGTCCAAGGCCTCCTCCAGCTCCTCCAGGGTATCCACCTCCACCTCCACGGCGAGCCCAAGGTGGTTCTGCTCCCGCACCCGCCGCACCGCCTCCCCCACCCCTCCGGCGACGGTCCGATGGTTGTCCTTGACCAGAACCATGTCGTAGAGCCCCATGCGGTGGTTCCACCCTCCCCCCGCCCGAACGGCGGCCTTCTCCAAGAGGCGCCACCCCGGGGTGGTCTTGCGGGTGTCGAGGATCTTCACCCCCGTACCCTCCACGGCCTCCACGAAGCGGCGGGTCAAGGTGGCAACGCCGCTGAGACGGGCCAGGAAGTTGAGGGCCGTGCGTTCTCCGGTGAGGATTCCCCGCAGGGGCCCCCGCACCGAGAGGACCACCTCTCCCGCCTCCACCCAAGCCCCGTCCCCGGCCCGGACCGTCACCTCGAGCTCCGGACACACCCGTCGGAACACCCGCCGGGCAGCTTCCGAGCCGGCCACCACCAACGGCTCCTTGGCCACCACGTCCCCCCGCCCCATCTTCCCTACGTCCACCGTCCACAGGGTGGTCCAATCCCCTTCCCCGACATCTTCCCGGAGGGCCATCTCCACCAGCCGGTCCAGCGCCTCCCCCGCCCCTCCCTCGAAGGTCCAGGCCTCTCCCATGGGATCACCCCCCGAACTACAGGAACAGGAGAACCCCACCTCCCACCACCCAGCAATAGGGCCCGAAACGGTGGAAGGCACGGCTCTTGAGTAGGGCTACGAAAGTCCGAATGGCCAGGATCCCGACTCCCGCCGCCGTCAGGCTCCCCACCGCCAGGGCCACCCAGCCGGGACCTCCGACCCCCTGACCCCATTCCGGCCCCTTGAGGAGGGCCGCCCCGAGAACCGCCGGCAGGGACATGAGGAAGGAGAAGGCCGCCGCCTCTTCCGGATCCACCCCGCCCCACAACCCCGCCACCACGGTGGTGCCCGAGCGGGAGATGCCCGGCACCAAGGCCGCGGCCTGAGCAAGCCCCATGATCGTCGCCTCCCGCGCCCCTACCCTCCCCCGGGGCCCGCGGCCTAAGGCCCAACGGGCGGACCACAGGAGGATTCCGGTCGCCAGAAGAGCCCAGGCCACCGCCCGGGGATTTTCGAAAAGGGCATCGATCCGTTCTTCTGCCGCCAAGCCGAGGGCCGCCGCGGGGAGGGTGGCCAGGGCCAACAGCCCCAGGTACCTCCAGGACCCTGGCTCCCGCCGCCACAGGCCGTCCAGGAGGGTCGCCAGGCGTTTTCGGAACACCACCACCACCGCCGACAGGGTAGCCAGGTGCACCGCAATTTCGAACTCCACGCCCGGAAGCCGGAGGCCCAGCATCTCCTGGGCCAGCACGAGGTGCCCTGAGCTCGAGACCGGCAGGAACTCCGTGGCCCCCTGGAGAAAGCCCAGGAGAACAGCCTCCCACAGGCTCACGGTCCTCCCCCTCCTTCCAGCACTTCCTGGTCGAGCTGTTCGTACAGGGGGATGATCCGATCCAGGGAATAGCGGGCCACGGCGTCCTCACGGGCAGCACGGCTGAACCTGGCCCAGAGCCCGTCGTCGGAGAGGAGGGCAAGGCCGGCTTCGGCCATCTCGTCCAGGGCGCCCGGGGGGAACAGAAAACCCGTTTCCCCGTGGCGGACCACTTCGGGGAGGCCCCCCGTGTCGGTAGAGATCACCGGGACTCCGCAGGCCAAGGCTTCCAGCGCGGCCAGGCCGAACGACTCGTTCCGGCTGGGGAGCAAGAAGAGATCGGCACAGGCCAGAAGTTCATCCACCGAGGGGTGTTTGCCCAGGAACACGACCCGGTCCTCCACCCCCAGCTCCCCGGCCAGCTCCACCGCCCTGGGGCGCTCGGGCCCGTCTCCCACCATGACCAGCCGAGCCGGGACCCGTCGGGCGATCCGGGCGAAAATCTCCAACACGTCGGGAATCCGCTTGACCGGTCGGAAGTTGGAGACGTGCATCACGATCCGCTCTCCGGCGGGGGCAAGGACAGCCCGGTGGCAGGGCTCCTTGTCCCGGCGAAAGACCTCCGGGTTGACGAAATTGGGAATCACCCGAACCCGTTCGGCGGGGACCTGGAAGTCTCGGACCGTCCGCTCCTTCAGGAACGCGGAGACCGCCGTGAGCCCGTCGGAACGGAGGATGGAAAAGCGGGTGATGGCCCGGAAGGAAGGGTGGAGGCCCACCAGGGTGATGTCGGTGCCGTGCAGGGTGGTGACGATGCGCAACGGGTGATCCCCCTCCAGCATCTCCCGTGCGATCCAGGCCGAGGTGGCATGGGGGATGGCGTAGTGCATGTGGACCAGGTCCAGATCATGCTTTCGGGCGGCGTCGTGGAGGGCCACCGCCAGGGCCAGGGAGTAAGGAGGGTGCTCGAAAAGAGGGTAGTGGTCCATTTCGACCTCGTGGAAATAGACCCGCTCCCGGAAATGGTCCAGGCGGAAGGGCTGGGCGTAGGAGATGAAGTGCACTTCGTGGCCGCGCCGGGCCAGTTCCAGCCCCAGCTCCGTGGCCACGGCCCCCGATCCTCCGTAGGTAGGGTAACAGGTAATTCCGATTTTCACGCAGGTCCGATCCCTCCTCTCGCCCTCCACGCCGAGGCGACGGTCTCCGTCAGTTCCTCGAGGGGGGCCGTGCCGTCCAGCACCAAGGTGTCGGCCGGAAGCTGGTGCCGGAACCAAGTGGTCTGCCTCCGGGCGTAGGCTCGGTGGGCTCGTTGGATCCGCTCGGTGGCCTCGGCCAGGGAAATCCTCCCCTGAACGTGCTCCAGGACCTCCCGGTACCCCGCCGCCGTCATCCCCGGATCCCGGGCTCCATACCCCGCTGCGAGCAAAAGCTCCACCTCGCGGCTCCATCCCCCGGCCATCATCGCCTCCACCCGCCTCTGGATGCGGCGGCGGAGTTCCTCCCGCGGGACCTCGAGGCGGACCACCATCCCCGGCAAGGTTTCCCGCCCCGCGGGGGTTTGACGATGCCACCAGGAGAGGGGCCGGCCCGTAAGGAGGGCCACCTCGAGGGTTCGGATCATCCGGTGGCGCCCACCCTGCCAGGCCACCGCCGCCCGGGGGGGGTCCAGCCGTTCAACCCACCGTCGGAGGGTCTCCGGGGCCAGGCTGCCCAGATATTCCCGGAGGGCCCTCCTCCGCTCCTCCTCCAAGGGCGGCTCGGGAAACATGGGCTCCAGGAGGGCCTTCAGGAAGAACCCGGTACCCCCTACCAAGAGGGGGATCCTGCCCCGTCCGCGGATCTCCCGGATCCAGCGTCGGGCGTCCCGGGCGAACTGACCGGCGGAATAAGGCTCGGAGGGGTCCCTCAAATCCAGACCGTGGTGGGGCGCCAAAGCCCGCTCCCGCAAACCCACCTTGCCGGTGCCCACATCCATTCCCCGGTAGATCTGACGGGAATCCATGGAAATGATCTCGGCCCTCAACCTGCGGGCAAGGGCCAAGGAAAGGAGGGTCTTCCCCGAAGCCGTGGGTCCCACCAGCGCCAAGAAAACCGGCCCCGCCATGGCCTTGGACCCCCCTCCCGTCAGCGCCGTCCGAATTTCCGCTCCAGCTCCCCGCGGGAAAGCCGGACGATGGTGGGACGTCCGTGCACGTCGTGGAAGGGGAGCTCGGTGGCGAACAGGGCCTCGAACAGGGAGGCCATCTCGGGCTCCGACAGCGGCTGGCCCGCCTTGATGGCCCCCTTGCAGGCGAAGGTCATGGCGATGCGTTCGTGTTGGTTGCGGGCCGACCGCACCAGCTCCGAACCGACGGCCAACTCCGCCACCATTTCCCGGAAGCAGCGCTCGGCGTCGAACCAGGGGTGGGGAACAGGGACGGAGTGGACGACAACGGTCGCCCCTCCGAAACCCTCGGCTTGGAAGCCCACCCGTTCCAGGAGCCCCTGGTTTTCCTCCACCACCCGGACCTCGGCCGCCGACAGCCGCAAGGTCAGGGGAAAGAGGAGGCGCTGACTTTCCAAGGCCGCCCCCTGGAAAGCTTCCATGAGTCGCTGGAAAAGAATGCGCTCGTGGGCCGAGTGCTGATCAATGATGAGGAGCCCGTCCCCCATCTCCGCCAAAATCCACGTGTGGTGGAGCTGCCATAGGCGGGGGCGAGGGGGGACCTCCCGGGCCTCGACCGGCGAAGGGATTTCGCCGGCCAGGGGGAGATGCGGAGCCTGGGCCGGCATCGGCAGGCTCGGCAGGAACAGGGCCGTCTGCTCCCCCCGCGGCGTGCCCCGACGCGTGCCGTCCGCTCCTGGGGCTTGCCATCCGCCGCCGGCCCGGGCTGCGGCCCGCTCCCGGACCGTCCCCTCGCGCCCTCCCCCCAAAGCCCCCCACCGGGCGCCGCTGGCACCCCCTCCCAGCCCCCGGCGGGTCGCCTCCTCCACCAACCCTTCCACCAAACCCCGGTCCCGGAAGCGCACCTCCGCCTTCGCGGGATGCACATTGACATCCACCTGACCGGGGGGAAGGTCCAAAGAGAGGAAAAGCCAAGGCCGGTATCCCTGGGGGAGGGTGGTGCGGTACCCTGC